>CAMWRN010000065.1 GCA_947176675.1 uncultured Clostridia bacterium
AAAGAGCCGCAGAACCGATATCTCGCTTTCGGGAGCGTAGAAAAGATTGCTGAGCCAAAAATATTTTCGTTCCTGAGAATATACGAGCTTGTATATTTTTCTCGCCGTTTCTCTCGGTATCGGCGGATCGAAAGATACTGTATCCCTGAACTCCGAGACAGCGGTAACGATTTTGTCGTAGACTGTTTTTTCGTTCTCGGTAAGAGAAGAATATATAGGCGAAACAAAATCGGCGTTCCCGCTGACAGGGTCTATGTATGTATTTGCTCCGCTTTCCGACGGTTCTTCCGCGACTCGCTGACATGAGGTCAGCGAAGCAAACGCAAGAGCCGTACAGAAAACGGCAGCGGCAATTCGTTTTTTCATACTTTATAAATCAATTGTAGATAACGTCGAATTCGATCAGCAGCAGGCTTTCGTTGCACTCGTCGTTAACGCCCTTAACTCCGGAGAAGCCTTTTGCATAGGTGTTGTAATCCAGCTTTGCGTCGTAGATCTGTTTGTAAAGCTCCTTGGAGCTTACCGCGATCTGAGCTGTTCTCGAGCCGTCCTTTGCCGCTCTTTCGATCTCCGCCTTGATAGCCGTGTCTGCGGAGTCAAAATCGCTGTATACCTTTCCACTCTTTACAAAGTAGTTCTGGTCATTGTCAACGCAGGCGGGCGGAGTGAAATATGTGATATAGTTTCCGTTGGACAGCTTTTTCTGACCCACGTGCATATGTGTGATGTTGTGGATACCGCTGTCGGGAACAAGGAAGAAATTGTAGCGGATATTCTTGTAGTTGGGGGTGGACAGGATAGGATCGTCCCATGTAGTGTCCAGATTGTACCATTTGCCGTCAATGTCCACAACATTCCATGCGTGGGTCTGACCCTGATTTGTTTCGCCCGTTACCACCATGCTTACGATACCCGCCTTGTCGCAGAGGTACTGCATTGCCTTGGCGTAGCCTGCACACTGGATATTTCCCTGCGCTTCGCCGCTGCCGAGGGCATTGTAAATGGTAGCGTTGTAATTTGTGATCTCGTCCTTAAGCTCAAAGGTGGAATTAAGCACCAGATAGTCGTGGAACACTTTGAGTTTTTCATATGTAGTGGACTTTCCGTTTGCTTCGGCAACAAGCTTGTCGGCAACGGCGTCAATTGACTTCTGCATTTCATTTATTGCGGTGGAGTCCTTGGTAAGATAGAAAAGCTTGCCGACCTTTAGCTTCGCGTTCATATAGAAAAGACGGGGTTCCTGCATATAAACAAGACCGTATATCTTTGACCATTCTTCAAGGGTATATGCGTCCTCATCGCAGATCTTGTAACGAAGTCCCTCTATTCCTGCCACGATATCGTCGTAGAGCTTTTTCTCTTCGGCGGTAAGGGTTGAGTAGCCGTATCTTTCGGTATTGGTCTGGCTGATATTGAGCTGAGGGGCGGAAGTCTCAGTCGCTGCGATTGCATTCAGGATATCCTCCTCGCTGAGTGTGTCCGAGGGGAGCGGTTCGGTAACGGAAGGTTCTGTGAGGACATTTCCCGCTGCGCCTGTAACAGCTTCGCCGTTTTCATCGGTAACGGTCACTGCGTTTGAATCGTCAGAGTTGTCCGGATCGCCAATTACGTTTACCGAAGCGGAGGTTGTATCGCCGTTGTTCATATCGTTGTCATCACTGCTGCTGCATCCCGATGCAAGCATTGCCAGCGCGGCTGTGAATGCCAGCGCGGAATAAATTTTTTTACTTTTCCACATAATATTGATTTCCTTTCAAAGTTCGCTTTAGTTTTATTGCCCGTACTGTCAGACTGAACGGCAGGGCGCGTAAATGCAATAAGATATGTACAAACACAGGGGCAAGGGGTAGAAAGCTTATTCGACCCCCGCCCCATATATTTGATTGATGTTTAGTCGTTATATGCTATATCGTACTCCACAACGAGGATATCCTCGGTAAGGGAGGTCTGGAGCTTAAGCTCCTTTACGCTGCTGTCTTTTTCTTTCGCGTAATTCTGGAAAGCTCTCCAGTATGTTTTATCTCGGAGGGCGTCCCAAAGTTCCTTGGTCGTTACCCTGATGTGAGCAACGTTCTTGCCGGCGGCAATCGCCGAGTCAAGTTCTGCGTACATCGCCTGAGTTGCGGATTCAAGGTCGCTGAATTCTTTGTTGTATGCCTTGAAGTAGTAGCATGCGCTCTTTGTGCAGGCAGGAGGATTATAGAGCTTGATGCGCTTTCCGTTTCCTCTTGCAACAGTGCTGACATTAAGGTGAGTATTTTTGATCATTTCGTCATTTGCAAGGAAGAAGTTATAGCGGATATAGCTGCTTCTTCCGTAAGATGTCTGCGGGTCGCCCCACGTTGTATCAAGGATATAGTATCCGTTATCGCAGTAAACAACGTTCCATGCGTGAGTGCTTCCCGCGGTGTTATTGCCTGTTACTACCATGCATTCGATACCTGCAATGTCGCAGAGATAAAGAACAGTCTTTGCATATCCCTGGCACTGAAGCTCGCCGCCGTCTGTCAGACCGTTGTAGATACCGCAGGTTCTGTAGTTGCCCTGAAGGCTGAATGTATTGTGGGTAATTACCCAGTCGTAAATTACCTTAAGCCTGCTCACGGTGCTTGTATAGCCGTTTACCTTGCTCATTACTTCGCTGACTGTAGCGTCGATCTCTTTCTGAGCGGAAGCAGCTTTTTCGGGGGTAAGGTCAAACTGAAGGTTGAGCATTCCTCCGAGGGAAATAGGAACCAGGTTGGACAGCCAGAAAAGCTGAGGTTCCTGATTGTATACCAAAGCGTATACTTTAACGATATCGTCAGACGAAAGGGACGAGGGCACTTCTACCTGGGTCTCGAAGTTAGTGGCCGCTTCAACGATATCAGCATAAAGCTGCTGTTCGGATTTGCCGAGCTGCTGATAGGGATACCTGTCAGTATAGCTCTTGGTGTAGGAGGAATTTATGGAGCTTGCGGGAACAGGCTTCTTGGTCGTTTCTTCGGTGGATTCCGTCTTCTTGGTAGCCTTTGTTGTTGCCGATGTTTCCGCAGGAGCCTGATCCGTTACATAGTCGGAATGGATAAACGTACCGTCTGCAAGCTTGTAGTAGCCTGTATCTGTTGCGGCAACGATGTTGATTTTCTGTCCTACATCGTACTTTTTAACGGATTCCGAACCTACGATAGCCTGTGTTCTGGAATAGCATGAAGTCTTTATGTAGAGAGTCTCGCTTATCTCGGTTTCGTTCCAGGCTTTTGCAGCCGTTGTGGAAGCTGCCGTTGTCGTCTCCGAGGAAGCTGCTGTTGTTGTTTCCGTTGCGCTTGTCTCAGTCTCGCTTTCGGTGGTTGTATCTTCCGTTGTGGTCTCCTCGGGAGCGGTGGTGGTTTCTTCGGTAGTTGTCTCAGTCTCGGACTCGCTCACCGTCATTGCGGTAAGAGAAACCGACGATGTGTCGCCGCCCACATCGGGGAGTCCCGCCGAATCCTCGTTGGTCTGCTTACAGCCGGCAAGCATTGACGCTGCCATCAAGAACGCAAGGATCAGACTAATTTTTTTCTTCATTTTGCATACTCTCCTTTTCTTCGCTTGTTGTGTTATCTTTGATAATTTTTGCCTTGATCTTGGTAATGCACCTGTCCTCCGTAAGAAGAACGGTGAAAAGCACTCCGCGATAGTCGACGGAGGGGTTCTCGTTTTCCTCCGGGATACGTCCCAGAAGCTCGGCAATGAAGCCGTTCATAGTGTCGAAGCAGTTCCCTTCGGGAAGCTCTATTCCGAAAACGGGAAGAATTTCTTCGGGGTCGGCATAGCCTGCGATGACATAGGTGTCCTCGGAAATTTTAGTGAGTGCGTTTTCTTCCTCGTCGTACTCGTCCTGAATATTTCCGACTATCCTTTCAACGATATCCTCCATCGTCACCAGACCCGCAGTTCCGCCGTATTCGTCTACCACCGCAGCCATCTGCATTTTTTCCGAGGATAAACGCTTAAAGGCTTCCCCGCAGGGCACTGATTCGGGAAGATAGATGATGTCCCGCATAAAGCTTTTCGCTTCGGTCTCTTCCGCGGATTCCGAACCTACCAAACAGAGCAGGTCCTTAACACATATCATGCCCGCAATATGGTCAATAGTTTCCGCGTATACAGGTATTCTGGAAAAGCCGCTGCCTATGGCGGCGTTCACCACCTCGGGCACCTTTGCGGACATTTCAACCGCCGTGATGTCGGTGCGGTGAGTCATTATGTCCGAAACGGTAAGATCGTCGAACTCAAAAACGTTGTTGATCATTTCCCTCTGAGATTCCTCGATAACGCCCGTTTCGTTGCCTGCGTCCACCATCATCAGTATCTCCTCTTCGGTGACGATATCTCTTTCGGGAGAGCCTTTCGCTCCGAAAAGCGGAGCAAGCAGCCGCGTAAGCAGTGAGGACAACGCGGTAAGCGGCGTAAGAGCCGTTACCAAAAGCTTTATGAACGGAGCACAGAATACCGCAAATTTTTCGCTTTTTGCCGCAGGTATCCTTTTGGGGATACCCTCGCAGAAAACCGTAAAGACGATTACCGTCAGTATGAGTATTATGAACGCGGCAATAATGTCCGCAAGGGGATCGCCGCCATACGGTTCTTCCGCCGCGAGTCCTCCGCCAATCAAACGGAAAATAGTGCGCGACAGCGGCATCAAGAAGAATATCATTGCCAGATATGCGGCGATGATACCCGTAAGAGTCCTGTTGACGGAAAATGCTGTCACTAAACGAGCGGGTCTCTCTGTTATTTCAGCCAAAAGCTTTCTTCGTTTTGATTTTTCATTGCTTTCATCGCTGCCGTTGCCACCGTTGCTGCCGAATTTTCTTCGGTCTGTCTCCGCCGCAGATTCACAGACGGTGCAGAAACCTTTATAAAGCAGTATAATTACAAGAATGATCCAACTTCGGGGATACCCGTCAGAATCCATAACCAACTTCCTTTCGGTCAATGATTTTGGGATAAGCCTGTCAGCTTGTTAGTTTGTACAGTGTGCCGAACGTATTGCAGATACTCTGCGCGTTCCGCACAAACTGACACATTAAAAATTATACAACAAACCGACAAAAAAGTCAAGGAAATCAATACAGCCAATTATTATGAAAAATGCCATCAAAAAAGCAGTATTTTTGTTTTGTTTGCGACATTTGAGCAGTTTGGCAAAGTTTGCTGTAACCAAAGTTTAAAAAATGTAAACGCTTTGTAACCTAATTAAAGCTTTTGATTCAGATACCGGATTTTTTTAAATAGCATCATTTTCCGACCGGCTGTAGATTCCGAACAGTTCTTCCGCTTTTTTTACGTCAATGCCGCGCACACGGTGTTTTGAGGCGTGTTCTCCGCGGCTGTAGACCCATATGTCGCAGGTGCCGTTGATCCTTTGGAAGATCGTGCGGGTAAGCTTAACGTAGGCGATTCTGCTTTTGGGTACGATAACGGTGTGGAACTGGGAAAAGGTGCAGTATTTCAATGTCAGGGTGTCGTTTCCGAAGCCGATGCCCGTGGTAAATTTTGCTGTTATCTTTACGGCTATAAGGTACAGCGACGGTATCTCTCCCATTATCAGCAGAAACTTTATAATGTTACTCCAATCAGTGAAAAGACGTGCTGCTGTGACCGCTCCCACGGGGAGAACTATTGCGGCGATGAGAGGCCCTCCGATAAACGGCAATATATAGGACGGTTTGGATTTGAGAGATATATCGTCCAGAGTAAAGCGCGGCAGCATCATTCGCATGGAGCTCATTACACGTTTTTTTGTTGTTATCGGGACAAAAACAGGTATCTCATTCCGCGATTTTCCGTAGCCTGTGCAGCTTACATGAACCGACATTACGCGGCATATCTTCATAAGCAGGTTCTGCCGCAGATCGGCGCAGTTCACCTTGGAAATATTTATATAATATTTCCATTTGGAAAAAAAGCCGTTCCGTACAGTAATGTTGTTCCCGCACCGTTGTATTCGGAAATTTATGTGCCTGAGCAGGTTTGAAGCAAACGAAAATCCCCAGCCCAACGCGATTATAAGCGTCAGACCCACCGCAGCGGGGGTTACTCCCGAAATTATCTTCTGCATGAATTCGGTCACGCCGCTCACGGCGTTCATGAACTGTTCTTCGAGCTGATTTCCAACGATACGGCTTCCCTGAATGAAAAAAGTTCCGAGGAAGATTATCCCCGAGAGTGTGGAGGAAAATACCAGCGAAAACAAGACAAGATTAGCTTTTGAAGCCTTATAGGTAATCTTTGTGCTGTCGGATCTGTTTGGAATATTATTATAAATTTGGGTATAATCTGACAATTTGATGATAAGCTCCGCATCGGCTTTTTTTCCGTTTCCGAGGGTGGAGTGCGAGTCCGAATCGATGGCAACGGTAACGGCGCGGATAGGGCGCATCCATACGGAACGGGTCGCGGAAGCGCACGCGACCGCAGGGTAGGGTATTGTGAATTCGTTTCTGATAATAACTCCGTGGGAAATAAAAATCCCTTTTTCTCCCACTTCAAATCGGACAAAATACCATCTGAGAACTGCAAAGCCGATCATCAGCAGCACGACAATCAAGTCCCAGTAAGCGCCTTTGAGCCAGCGGTAGAAGTCGAATCTCACAGCCACAAGACCGCGCACCAAGGGAATGAGCAGCATCCAGAAGTTCTTTGTGGTATATTTTAAAATGGCGATTTTATGCTGACGCGACATCAAAGTCCTCCTCTGCTGCTGAGATATGTGCGTATTTTTTTGTGAATTTCTTCCATGTCGGAATGGGATAAAAACATCATAACAAGCCGTCCGCCGTATGCGTTTATTAACAGAAAGTTAAAGCTGGTGTACTTTGAAAGAGGCATGGAGACCGTAGTCGTGTACTGTATTGATGACATTTTAACGTATACGGTGTTGCTGAAAAAAACACCTGAGCGCATGACTATCTCGTCCGAGGAAAGGGCGTAGCTTACCGAGCGGTACCAAAGGGGCAGAATAATCATCAGGAAAACCACATATGCTGTTACAAGCAGTCCTATGAATATCCAGATGATTATTTCGGGGATAGTTATCTTTGCCAAAGCAAAATAGTCGGGATATCTGGCTTCTAAAAAATACAGCAAGTATTTGAGCGCGATAATTATACAAATTATCAGCAAGAATGTAAATACTCTTAGGAATTTTAAGCTTTTTCTGTCCGCATAGTATTTTTTCATATTACAAAAACCTCGTTTGTCTTTGATTTGTGCTAACAAATGCGATTCAATACATAGTATATCACATTTCGGACAGCAAAAACTTTTCCGAAATATTTTACAATGGGGGAATTATTTTGCGCTTCAATTTCACATACGGCATATTGTATGATACTATATGTAATATTATTAATAAACTTAACAATTTGTTGTGGGGATTCGGGACCATTGCGCTGGTTTTCGGAGCGGGAATTTTCTTCACAGTCCGCTTCAAAGGCTTTAATATTATACATATAGTACACATTTTCAAGTCCGCGCTTTTTGAAAAAAAGAAAAATCCGGACAAAAAGCAGGAAAGCGGGATATCTCGGTTTCAGGCGCTGTCGACCGCACTGGCAGCTTCCATGGGGACAGGCAATATCATCGGCGTAGCAGCTGCCATTTCCGTGGGAGGTCCGGGAGCGGTATTTTGGATGTGGGTCTGTGCGCTTTTCGGGACAGCAACAGGTTTGGCGGAGAATATCCTCGGAACGAAATACCAAAACAGCGGAAGCCTCGGAAGCGGTCCAATGTCCTATATAGCGTACGGAGCGGGAATGCCGCGGCTTGCGGTTCTGTATGCGGCTGCCTGTGCGGCGGCTTCCTTCGGTATCGGCAACATGACCCAGACCAACGCACTTTCTGCGGCGATGTCAAGGTTTGACATTCCTGCATGGGTATCGGGTATAGCCGCAGCCGCCGTATGCGGAGCGGTGATATTCGGCGGAGGGAAAAAGGTTGCCGCCGCCGCAGAAAGAATGGTTCCCGCCGTATCGCTGTTTTACATTGCGGGAGCTGTTATTGTAATAGTATTGTTCGGAAGAAATATTTTTGACGTGTTTAAAACCATATTCGAGTCGGCGATAGGCTGTTCGCAGATAGCGGGCGGCATATGCGGGACTGCGCTGAAAAGAGCGGTCACGGTGGGTCTGCGCCGCGGCGTTTTTTCCAACGAAGCGGGCATGGGAAGTTCTGTTCTCGTACACACCGAAACGGGCTGTAAAGAGCCGTTGAAAACGGGAATGTGGGCAGTCGCGGAAATAGTTATTGACACGCTGATATGTTGTACTGCGACTGCCTTTGTTATCCTGCTGACAGGCGCGGACTCGTCGGGAGCGGAGGGACTGGCGATGGTAACCGAAGGCTTCAGCCGCGGACTTGGGAACATCGCTCCGTTTTTCGTGTCCGCTTCCACGGCGGTATTTGCCGTATGTACACTTTTAGGCTGGTATTTTTACGGAGAAAAATGCATCTGCTGCATATTCAAAAGTAAAACCGACAAGGCTGTTTTTGTCTACAGGATACTCTACATCGCGGCGGCTTTTTTCGGAGCTGTTACGGAGCTTTCCCTTGTATGGGGAGCAGCCGATCTGCTCAACTGGTTCATGCTGGTGATAAACCTGTCCTCCGTACTGCTTCTGAGCGGAGAAGCGGCGAAGTGTGTGAATAACTATACCAAAAGTATATTCGGCAAGAAAAAATAAGTCATCTGTAACGCTTTTTCTGAGGTTTGTATCTGTCTTTGAGCTTATGAGAATGCTTGACTCCTTTAGCAATTTCCAGCATTTCCCTGCGAAAGTTTTCACGGCGTATATTGCGTTCGCGCGTCTTGTCGGCGCAATGGGTGATATGGCGGGCGATTCGGTCACCGTAGGTGTAGAAATCGGTGACTTCAATGCTTTGGACCTGCTTTCCTCCGTTGACGTCGTACCAATGGCGGTCAAAGGAGATGCCGTCCTCGGTCTCGGAGTAACCGAGCCAATTGGCGTCCTCGTTGAAGTATCTTGCCTCGGCGGTTATGGTAAGGTGGTCGCGTATGCATTCCACGTTTGTTACGTCGGCAAGCTTTATTACCCACATTTTTTTATAATGTATCCATTTTCCGTCGCGGTAGACCGTTCTGGTATGCTGCGAGACAACCATTACCGAACCCGAAATGTGGATATAGGTATGCTCGCGGTGGGCGCGGATAAGTATTTCTTCTGTTACAGAACCGATAAGGCATACGACAAATCCGTATGCACAGGCGGCGTAAGCAACGTAAAATATGGTTCTGTACATTTCCTGCGGCAGCTCGCGGTCGTGTCCCGCAATGAAAAGCAGCACGACCGCCAAAAGCGAGACAAGCATACTTACCGCAGGCAGAGCCGCCAGAAAAATACGTCTGTTGTATTTTGCGGTCAGACGTTTTTCGTTGACCCGTATCATCTTGCGCACCTAAGACCCTCCCTCAAGCTTGCATGCCATATTGCGTTTTTGGTATTCGTAAGCTTTGTCAAGCCGTTTCATCGTTATAGAGCGGAACGGTATCGTTTCCCGACAGACCAGACCCTCCGCGTATCTCGTTTATGTAGTCGCGGTATTTTTTCAGGTCGCCGCGGTAGATAAGCTCCGCGTCCGCAATGCTGCGGAAATCGTCCGGTTCTATAAGGGACGGCTGCTTGTTTATGTTGTGGCTGACGCCGCTTTTTCCCAGAACGAAGCCTACCCAGACCGAGCAGACAAAACGGTTCCTGAATTTGTAAGGGATATGCAGAGCCATTGGCAGCAGCGCGCCTACGTCGTAGGAATAGGATTTTCGGTTAAGGATAAAATGCCGTATAACATCGTTGTACCGTTCGAGCTGCTCGTCGGTAACGGGAATACGGTAAACCTCTCCGGGTATGGTTCTGCACGCTCCGAAAACCTCCGTGAAAAGGTCTTCCTTGTTGAAGCCTGCGGGCAGCGGCATATCCTTTTTATCGCGGCAGAAGCTGTACATACGTGTGAGAAGCTCATCGGAGGCTATCGAAACATGGGTGTACCGTTTTCCGGTCACAAGACCTATTAACTTGGAAAACACGGTTCCCGTTCTTGTGAGTACGAGATACAAATAATTCTTTTCCATGGGACTCCTTTTCAAGGGCTGTAATTTATAAAATTAATTTAATTATAACATTTTTCTTTTCTTTTGTACATAGCGGGAAGAAATTTTATTGTATTTTACACAAAAATTACCCCCGATATTTTATAAATTTCATAAGATGAAAAATTACTA
>CAMWRN010000066.1 GCA_947176675.1 uncultured Clostridia bacterium
TTCCTCAAAGCATACAACTATATTTAATAATTATAGCAGTTTTACATTTAAATTTCAACTGTTTTGGTATAATTTATTTTCTTTCGGCGGAAAATTTTGCGGAAGACTTTTGTTAAAAAAAGTACTTGACAAAAGTTATAAAATGCTGTATAATAAATTATCCGGGGCGTAACTCAGTTTGGTAGAGTGCTTGGTTTGGGACCAAGATGCCGCAGGTTCAAGTCCTGTCGCCCCGACCAGCAGTGGGGAACGGTTTACGCGGAAATGCGTAAACCATTTCTATTATGACACACAAAGGAGTGCTGTATAAATGCAGAGGATGGTTTATCTGAGCAACAGCATGGACTATACCGAACAAGGCAATATTAACGAAAACAAATACTTTGTTCACATCAACGAACTGTTGGATCAAGGCTGGAAAGTCGCACACATCACGCACGATGTAGTGGAACTTGACAACGGCAAGGACCCTTCGCGCAAAGAGAGCTTCGTGGCTTTTGTCCTTCTTGAAGAGGACTGCGATGACGAGTGAATTGCGGACTATTGTTACCTGAATTTTTTTGCACAGCAAGAAGAGGATAGAAGCGGCGGCGCCTCTATCCTCTTTCTGCGGCAATATGCAATATAAATAAAATTAAAACGTCCCTACATTTCAGCGGGGACGTTTCTGTCTGTGCGGACTTCGTGCTGGCACCCCCAGCGAGAATCGAACTCACAACTAACCCTTAGGAGGGGTTTATTATATCCATTTAACTATGGAGGCGTATGTCTTAGTATAGCATATTTCTTTCCGGAATGCAATAGCTTTTTAAAAATTTTCTTTGCTAATATTGTAATGCTGCAATAGAAGTTGGACGAAAAATAAAATAGAGAGGCAGCCAAAAATCTGATATAATAAAGTTACCGCACCAATTCACAGAAAGAAAGTTGCCTGTCATAAATAGTATAACACACGATAGCATCATTGTAGACCTTAAGTCTGCCGTACCTGTACTCTTACTCTCTTTAATCCTCTCATGGCGCTTGTATGACGCGGTAATGCAAAAAATTAATGAATAAGTTTTGCAGGACTTGTAGAAGGCAGGTCCCGCTTTTTTTAACTTTTGACCCCCGTTTTTGTAATTTTTAACGTATTTTATCACGATTTATAATTTTTTTCTAACCGTTTAAAACAAAATTAAAATCCCGCAAACCGTTTAAACAACGCATTTGCGGGCTTTTTCAACTGGTCGAGGTGACGGGACTCGAACCCACGGCCTCTGCGTCCCGAACGCAGCGCTCTACCAAACTGAGCCACACCTCGAAATTATATCACCTATCAGAATGTTAAATATTATACCATAAAAAAAGCCGTTTGTAAAGACTTTTTTCAAAAAAATTGATTCGCACGATTTGTACGGTCTTATATTTTGGCTGCTGCATTCGGTTTTCACCGAGTATGTTCAAAAAGACCAAATGCTTAAAAGTTGAAAACTTAAAGAACAATTTGATATTTTTGAAATTGCAGAAATTTTCTGTGATTTTTGCGGAATTAAATGCGGGACTGATTTTATGCACAGTCCCGCTTAGTTTATTGTATTCACAAAGCTGTCACCGCTATGCACGCATATCCTTCCGCACAATCTTCGTCATAATCTCTCCGAGACGTTCCGCGCCGTTGTTTTCGCACCAATCGGTGATCTCGTCCCACTTAGCATCAAACTCTTCGGGTGAGACTTTTATCGCGTTGGGGACTTCCGTTTTAATATAGGTATCAAGTGTTTCCAGAAGTATGGCAGTCTCGCTAAGGGAGGGAATATCCATATCGCTGATAAGAGTCCTTTTGATGACAGGCAGTTCGCTTTCCTGCGGGAACATGTCGGCAAACAGCGTTATTCCGTAAGCTTCCGCCGCTGCTTTTTCGCTTTCGGTATAGCCGGAAACATATTCTTCGGCAGCATAAGAATAGAATTTTCCGTCGGCATTTCTTTCGGTCAAGCCCCGCATTGGAAACGGTTCGTCAAAGTATGCGCCGTCCGCTTCGCGGCTGTACTCTCCGCTTACGCCGAAATTCACAAGCATCTGCGCTTCATCACCGCACCACCAGTCCAAAAAGCGGAAAGCTCTTTCAGGTTCGGCGCAGGACGTTGTTATGCCTATCCCCGCTGCGGGTGCATACCCATAGTCAGCAAGAAACATGACTTGGGTATCTTCGTTAAAGGCAGCAGGAACGGGGCAGTACGCCATATCGTCCCTGCCTGAGGAAATAAGCGTATCCTCAGCTGATGAGTAGTCCTCATAACAGTCAGCAGCCGCGGCCGCATTTCCGTTCACAAGACGGTCAATATAGCCGTCATGCCTCAGCGAAAAGGACATATCGTCCAACACTCCGTCGTTGTACATGCCGTTCAGCCAATGAACGTACTCCTTTACGCGGGGATCGATCCATTTGTAGACGGTTTCACCCGTGTCATTGTCAACCAGAAATGCGCCGTCGTCGGGATATCCCAGAACATAGTTCACTCTTGCGCTTACAGTGTCCGTCCACTGCTGTATCGGTGCGCCGCATAAAAGAAGTCCCGTGGATTGAGGGTGCAGTTCCTTGTATCGGCGCAGGCAGTCCCCAAGCTGTTCAATAGTTTTTATTTCGGGATAACCAAGCTCTTTCAAAACGGAATACCGCACCTGAAACGTTCCGTCGGCAGTAAATCGTGCGGGGGACGACCCTCCTGTACCGAAAGTGTAGAGCTTGCCGTCGGCGGCTCTCAGCCTGTCAAGCTTATCGCCGTAAAGCTCGGAAAAATTTCCTCCGTACTTTTCGGTAAAGCCGTCAAGTGGGATAAACAGACCGCTTTCGATTTGTCTGTCGGTTGCGCTGCCTGCGTAAATAAGATCGGGAATTTTTCCCGAAGCAAGCATCTCGCTGAGAGAATTTTCATCTTCGGCAGCCGTTATCTCCAATGTAACACCCGTGCGGGCGGTAATTTCCTCTGCGATCTCTCCGTCAAAGGACACACCGCTGTTTGTATCATTTATAAACAGCGTAAAATTGATAGGCGAGGTGTCCATAGGCGGAATTTCGTTTTCTGCGGAAGTTTCCGTTGCTTCGGTATTTTCCGCGGAAACGGAAGAAGTTTCGGAAACGTCTACGGAAGAAATTTCCTTTGATGGCGATTGAGCATTGTCCGAACAGCCGCAAAGCTGTACCACAAAAGCGGCAGATATTGCAAAAGACAAAAATTTTTTCATTTCTATCCTCCGTATACAAATCGTTTTATAGAAATACTGTACCACAATTTTGGACTCAGCCAAATACAATAATTTTACATTTTTTACTGCAATAATTTCATCTTATTCCAATAAAACAAAAAAATATATCGTTTTTTACTGGAAAATGCAAAATGCGCTTGAAAAAAATCTGTCTTTGTAGTATAATAAAATACGTATGATTGTAATTAAAGCTTTAAACGAAAGTATAACGATCAGGAAAGGCTAATATATGTCAAAAAGAATTTCATTTGCCGATATCGCAGTTAATGCCGCGCTTGTCCTTTTATCTGCAGCGGCGGCTGTTTTGCTTTGCATATATCTTTTCGGGGGAAGAGCTGCGGACAATGATACGTCCGATACGGACTCCCCACACATAATAAACGCTTCCGAACCGGAAGCTTCGCAGACCTTTGTTACCTCGGTGACCGAGACCACGGTTATCTCAGAGGAGCTTGAAACATTTTCCGAAACGGAACCCGAACCCCAAACCGATATCGGGGAATATTCCCCCGCTTTTTTTCAAAATATGCTTTTTATCGGAGACTCTCTTTCGGTGGGACTTATCAATTATGAATTTCTTCCTTCCGAAAACGTCTTTGCAAAGGCGGGAATAACTACGTCTTCGGTAGTAAACACCAATATTGACGATGTTTCCGTGTTCACTAAGGCGACTCGGCTGAATCCCGAGTATATCTGCATAATGCTTGGCACAAACAGTGTTGCTTACGTTGAGGGACAGCAGATGGCAGAGGAACTGGGCGAGTTTATCGATATGATAGCGGGAACTTGTCCGAACGCTAAGATCGTGCTTGCTTCCGTACCTCCCGTTACCCAAAAGCACGAGGAAGAAAAACCCGAACACCTTGAAGCTATCGTTGCCTACAACGAGCTTGTGGAAAAGCTTGCGGAGGAAAAATCCATTGCCTTTGCAGATACATTTGCTCTGCTTAAGGACGAAACAGGCTATTTGAGTTCGCGCTATGCGGAGCATGACGGTCTGCATCTTAAGATACACGCCTATCCGGTGATACTCGGAGCTGTCCAAAAAGCGCTTATCGAGTATTACGGTATAGACTTTGTTCCACCGCCCGAAACGGAGGCAAATTCCGATTCGGACGTATCGGCAGTATCTGCCGCGGTGACGGTATCGGTCGGCACGGAAGTCCATGAAACGGAGGCTCCTACAGAAGCCGATGACGATATGATCCCCGAAAGCGACGTCTCATATGAGGACGACGAACTGTCGGATTTGGACAGCATGGAGGATACCGATGAGCTTGACGAATCGGACATAACTTAGCGGGACTCTTGCCGTTTCCGGACGGCAGTTACATATAACAGCGTCTCACAATCAACTAAAATTAACCGAACGAAAGGAAAATAGCTATGAAAAAATATGTTATCATTGCGGCAGCCGTTACAGCTCTCTCGGCAATGCTGCTTACCTCCTGCTCAGACGAGCAGCCCACCGTACCCGTTAACGCAACTGCGGAAACCACATCTGCGGAGGCTTCGGACAATTCCGAAAATGCAGATACGCCCGCCGCTCCCGTTTCGGACGTGTCTGCCGCTGACATCACTGCGGCTGTTACGGCAGAAATAGAGATTCCCTCCGCTGTTGAAAAAAACGCCGACAACATAGGCGCGTTTTATGATGTTGACGTTTCGGCAATTGAAGATATGTCCGTGCTTATCTGCGGAAGCGGAGCTTACCCCGACGAGCTCGCAGTGTTCAAGTTCACCGACGCGGAAGCCGCCAAAACGGGTGCGGAAGCCGTTCAGAAGCGTCTTGACAGCCAGACGGCAACCTACGCCGACTACACTCCCGACGAGATGTACAAATTGGAGGATGCTTTTGTTATCATAAAGGACAACTGGGTAGCCATGGCAGCCTGCTCCGACAACTCCCGCGCAAAAGAGATCATTGAGAGCATGCTGTAAGAGTTATCCCGCGCCCTTCAAATCGGACACTTTTTCTTCGGCAGCCTGCTCCTCACGGAGAACGTCCATACGTTCAGAAATTTTACCTTTCCGCTCGTCCGACAACGAGCGGAATTTGTTTATTAGGTCGGTCTCCTTTTCGGGCAGCTCCGATCTGTTCAGTCCCTTTTTGTTGTTTGTCCTGCCCGCGATGTAGTCAAGCGATACGCCGTAGAAGTCCGCAAGCCTTACTGCGCAGTGAAAGGGTATCTCCCGCTTGCCGCTTTCGTAGAGCTGGTACTGCTGACGGGTAATTTCAAGTATCTTTCCCGCCTGCTCCTGATTCATGTCCGCGTCCTCGCGCAAATCCTTAAGTCTTTGGTAATAATGCACACTTTGACCTCGTTTCGTTTGTATAATAATTAAATTATACCACTGACATTCGTTTGTATGCTTGACTTGCATTTGTTAGTGTGCTATAATTGATATTAGAATTTATATGAATGCAAAACAAAAAAGGAGGCAGCGTTATGACTGCGCTTTTGATAATATTCGGACTTTCCGTTTTTCTGTTTCTGATATTTGTCAATATGAAGCTGTCGCGTGGAATGGTTGAGGCGGCAAACGATAAGGGCTACTGCGACAACGATCTGTTTATCTTTTACATATGCTTTTTTCTCGGCGCTCTGGGTTATATGTACGTCGCCGCGCTTCCCGACCTGAAGCTTCGGGAGATACTTGCGGAAAAAGAACTCCGTTTTGCAGACGCGGAAGATATGTAGAATTTTCGGAAGAAATACTGTAACGGTCTTGCAAAAATTTCGGGAACAATTCCCTGTAATAAACCAATCCCGATGCGGCATAAAATAACTGTAACACTACTAAAAATCGGGCAGGTGGAACTTGGCGCATGGATAAAAAAACTGTACGGACAATACTTTTAACGGCTTTTCTCGCGGCTGTGCCTATTGCCGCCGCAGTAAAGCCCGAATTTTTTGCGGGACTCATCTCCAAAGCCGCCGGACTTCTCATGCCCGTTTTTCTCGGCGCAGCTATCGCCTTTGTGATGAACATTCCCGTGTGTTGGTTCAGAAAACAATTCTCCCGCATTTTTAAACGTGCAGGAGACAAGACCCTTTCCACGCTGTCTGTCATCTCGGCGTACCTGCTGCTGCTTGCTCTTGCGGCGGGAATAGTGTGGATAATCGTCCCCCAGCTTATTTCAAGCGTAAAGCTGTTCGCGGACAATTTTGACAGGTACTACGATAACTTCATGGGATACTGCACAAAGCTTGAAAGCCGCGATGAGTTTGGCATATTCTGCGCTCTGAAAGACGCTGCGGCGGGACTCAGCGGACGCATCCCACAAATGCTCGAGAACACCTACGACAAGACCTACGATTTCGCTTCGGGGATCGCAAATATCCTGATCGGATTTGTGATCTCGATCTATATTCTTATCGGAAAAAGCGATATCCGCCGTTTCACCGCCATGACGGTTAAACGCTTCACGGGAGAACGTTACGAAACGGTTCGCAAGCGTTACCGAATGGTTTTTGATATTTTTACCCGTTTCGTCAGCGGACAGATAACCGAAGCGGTGATTCTCGGTGTTTTGTGCTTTGCGGGTATGAAGCTTTTCCGATTTGAGTACGCTTTGCTTATCAGCACGATAATCGGCGTTACCGCGCTTATTCCTGTAGTCGGCGCGATAATCGGAACTATACCATCGGCTCTGCTGCTGTTTCTGATAAGTCCAATAAGGGCGGTTTGGTTCGTGGTTTTTATTATTGTTTTGCAGCAGCTGGAAAACAATCTTATTTATCCAAAGGTTGTGGGAAAAAGTCTTGGCATACCTCCCCTGCTTGTGCTTCTGGCAATACTTCTCGGAGCAGGTATCGGCGGCGCGGCTGGGATACTTCTTGGAGTACCGCTTATGTCCCTCGCCTATGCGGTGGTACAGGAAAAGCTGTGCGAGTCTCTTTGTCCGTCAGAGCAGATGCCGGACCAAATATAACAGTTCCAAACAAAGCGGACGGCAAAGGAAATTTTCCTTTGCCGTCCATTATCATTTTTTGTTATTAGACTGAAACTTACGCCTCCGCAAACTGTGAATTATAGAGAGCAGCGTAGAAGCCGTCCTTTTCGATAAGACTGTCGTGAGTACCCTGCTCCGCAATGTCGCCGTCCTTCATTACGAGTATCAGGTCAGCGTCCCGAATGGTGGAAAGACGGTGCGCAATAACAAAGCTTGTTCTGCCTTTCATAAGGTTGTTCATGGCTTTTTGGATACGTATTTCCGTTCTGGTATCAACGGAGCTTGTAGCTTCGTCGAGAATGAGGATCTTATTGTCTGCAAGGATTGCTCGCGCTATGGTGAGAAGCTGCTTCTGACCCTGTGAAACATTGCCCGATTCCTCGTTAAGCTCGGTTTGGTAACCGTCGGGAAGTGTTCTTATGAAGCGGTCAACGTGTGCAGCCTTTGCCGCGGCGATGACTTCCTCGTCGGTAGCGCCAAGCCTGCCGTAGCGGATATTCTCCATTATAGTTCCGTTGAACAGCCATGTGTCCTGCAAAACCATTCCGAAAGCTTCACGCAGAGAGCTTCTGTCAAACTCGCGGATGTCGTAGCCGTCCACTTTTATTGAACCGCCGTTAACGTCGTAAAACCTCATCAGCAGCTTTACCATTGTGGTTTTTCCCGCGCCTGTGGGACCGACTATCGCTACCGTCTGACCCTTTTCCACGTTTGCGCTGAAATCGTTTATAATGATCTTATCAGGATCATAGCCGAACTTAACGTGTTCAAATTCAACATTGCCCACTATCTTTTCGGGAGCAATAGGATTCTCGGCGTTGTTTTCCTCCTCGGTCTCTTCAAGGAACTCGAAAACTCTTTCCGCTGCCGCAGCCATTGACTGGAGCATATTTGACACCTGCGCGATCTGAGTTATTGGCTGCGTGAACTGTCTTACATACTGGATAAACGCCTGAATGTCGCCCACGGAAATAGTTCCCTTAACAGCAAGCCATGCGCCTACGACTGCTACGCCAACGTAGCCGAGATTTCCAACAAACTGCATTATAGGCTGCATCATTCCCGACAGGAACTGTGAAAGCATTGCCGACCGATAGAGTATGCGGTTATCCCGTTCGAATTCTTCAAGGGATTTTTCCTCGCGGTTGAACGCCTTGATGACAAGGTGCCCGCCGTAGACCTCCTCAACCTGACCGTTTACATGACCCAGATATTCCTGCTGCTGCTTGAAGTATTTCTGCGACTTCTTCACAACCAGCATTACCAGAGCCGTGGAAAGAGGCAGGATAACAAGCGCAATAAGCGTGAGTATCCAGCTTATGGAAAGCATCATCACAAGTACGCCGATAATAGTCGTGACCGAGGTTATAAGCTGCGTGATGCTCTGGTTAAGGCTCATTCCCAAGGTGTCAACATCGTTTGTGACTCTGGACAGTACCTCGCCGTGGGTGTTGCTTTCATAATATTTCATGGGTATGCGGTGTATCTTTTCGGATATTTCCTTACGCATACGATAGGTCATTTTTTGGGATACGCCCGACATCAGCCAGCCCTGAACAAATCCAAAAGAGCCGCTGAGAACGTACATACCCATTACAGTAAGGAGTATTTGCGCGATCTTGTCAAAGTCCACACCGTTTCCGCCGCTTACCTTGCTGACAAGCCCGTTGAAAATCTCGGTTGTCGCACCGCTGAGCACTTTAGGTCCTGCAATGTTGAATATTGTGCTGCCCACGGCAAATATCATTACTGCTGCGATCGCCGCCTTGAACGGCTTGACATAGCTTAAAAGCTTGCGTATCGTACCTTTGAAATCCTTTGCCTTTTCCATGGGGGGAGGTCCTCCTCCCGGACCGTGGGGTCCCCGTCTCGGACGGCTCATTGGTCTGTTTTCTTCAGCCATATCACTCAGCCTCCTTTCCGGTGTTTTCATTGATTTCGGAAGATTTTCCACGCTTCAGTTCGTTTTCCGAAAGCTGAGAGCTTGCTATCTGCTCGTATATCTCGCAGCTTTCCAGCAGTTCCTCGTGAGTACCCATTCCCGCGATCCTGCCCTCGTCCAGGACGATTATCTTATCCGCGTGCAGAATGGTGCTGATACGCTGCGCAACGATAATTACCGTAGAATCCGCAACCTGCTCGTTCAAAGCCTTTCGCAGAGCCGCGTCTGTCTTGTAGTCCAAAGCGGAAAAGCTGTCGTCGAAAATATATATTTTAGGCTTTTTGACTACCGCTCTCGCAATGGAAAGTCTCTGTTTCTGACCGCCCGAAACGTTGGTACCGCCCTGTGATATGGGACTTTCGTACTTTTCTGGCTTGGCTTCTATAAAGTCCGTAGACTGGGCGATTCCCGCAGCCTCGCGGAGCTGCTCATCGGAAGCGTTATCGTCCCCGAAGCGCAGGTTTGAAGAAATGGTACCGCTGAACAGAACACCTTTCTGCGGTACAAGACCGATATTCTCCCGCAGATAATGCTGCGAGAATTCACGCACGTCGGTGCCATCAACGGTGATAGTTCCCTCGGTAACGTCAAAAAAGCGCGGGATAAGATTTATCATTGTGGACTTGCCGCTGCCTGTGCTTCCGATGATAGCCGTAGTCTCGCCCGGATTTGCGGTGAAGCTTATGTGGTGCAGGACTTTTTCCTCCGCGTCGCCGTAGCTGAAAGAAACGTCGTCAAACTTGACTCTGCCCTCGGTGATACCCGATTCGGAAGCGTTGTCCTTGTCACTCACGGAGGGTTCGGTTTCAAGCACTTCACTGATACGGTTCGCCGAAACGGAAGCTCTCGGCAGCATTATGGAGATCATGGTAAGCATAAGGAACGACATTACTATCTGCAT
>CAMWRN010000067.1 GCA_947176675.1 uncultured Clostridia bacterium
ATCTATAATATACGGGAGCACCGAAGTACGCTTTTACGCCGAAGCTCCCCTACGGGTATGCTTTTCTTCCGCTTTTGAAAAGCCGCATACCACTCCGGCCGCATAAACCGTTACTGCCCGTTAATTCAGTTTATGCGGCTTTTGTAAAATCGGTTAATCGTAGGCAAGCTTACGCAGATCGGTATCCGACATAAATGACGACGCATTATAGAGGAAAAGTACCTGATCGTACTCCTCAGGGTCAAAAAGCTGCTTATAGGACATGGCAATATAGCGCATATCCACAAGCGTTATTTCCGAATAATGCTCCGTCAGGAACGGCGCATAGCAATGAGCGTAGGAGTCCTTTAGTATCAGCAGCTTTCCGCCATCGTTTTCCGTTTTAATCGAAACTATCGGCGCATTTGTACCGAGAAACGATGCGTATTTATCCTTTACGCCCAGATACTCACGGAAATACATACTGTCATAAACCTTAGGCTCTTCGCCGTACTGCGATGTTATTGACACCTTGTGAGCGGATTCTCCATCGGCGGGATGCCAAATATCAAGAGTGTCCTTTTCAACCTTATCATACAACGCTTTAGAGTAAAACGTACCCTGAAACTCGTCCGAAGCGTGTTCTATGTCGTATTCATCCTCCGTCAGCGGCGTGTAGCCCATTTTCTTTCCCGCAGCGGCATAGGCAAGATATGCGCCGCGTGTAGTCCAATGGTGGTCGGTGCGGTAGTAGATATACTGAAACCGATTTGACTCCATAACAGGATAAACATCAAGTGTGGTAACGCCCTTTTCAAAGCTGCGGTAGACATAGTTTATAACGTCCCGCTGATTGGGGTTGGGAGCATTTTTCGGAAGCTCATCGGCATATATTTCCGCAGAGGTTGGAACTATCATGAAAAACACGGGAACGTCGTTTTCGGCGGCAAACTTGTTCACCGCTGCAATGCTCTTGTCAATTGACTCATAATCGGGTTCGGGTATCTGTTCCACCAAACGGTTTTTCAGTATATATATGCCGTTCCGCTCACGCTTTCCAAGGGAAGTCTCAAGAACAGTTTTGGACTTTATCCACCCAAGACGTCCCGCAAAATGGTCGGAAACGTAAGTTTCAAGGTCGTTCATATAACTCCTGTTAAAGACCGTTTTCGCAGATATGCTCGGCATTTTCTGCAACGGCTTGTTTTCCGTTTCGGAACGCTCCTTTTTAGGCAGCAGAGCCGTTACTATCGGAAGCGTAACAAGTATGGCAAAAAATACCGCGCAGTTTATCAAGCTGGGAATATTTAGTTTTCGCTTTTTCATCGGTTTATCCTTTCTGTTCCGTATTTTTCACTCAAAATCTGAAGTACAGGAACGGATTATAGGTCGCGTCCACAAGATAAGAGGTACACAAAAGCAGAACTGCAGCCGTTACCGCAGGAGTGATACCTGCGTACAGCTTTCTTTTTTTCTTTCGGAAAAAAGCAGTGAACTTTCCAAACAAATCGGTCGAAGCGAAAACACACAGCAGGAATATCACAATATTTGAAGCGATAAAGTACGCCGCCGTACTGTCCCCAAGACCGTTCGCTCCGAACATGGCTTTGAAAAACCGTCCCGCGTCGGCAAGTGTGTCTGTATCGAAGAGCACCCAGCCGAATACCGCTATCAAAAAAGTATAAAGCATACTCACTGCTGCAGGAAGCTTTTTCAGCACGTTTCCCCAGCCAAGACGCTCTATCACTATCAGTACACCGAAATAAAGCCCCCACAGAATAAAATTCCAACTTGCGCCATGCCAGAGACCGGTAAGTCCCCACACTATCAGAAGATTGCGGATAGTTTTACCCTGACCCTTTCGGTTTCCGCCCAATGGGATATAAACGTATTCCCTGAACCAAGTTCCCAGAGTGATATGCCATCTGCGCCAGAACTCGCTGACGGAGCGTGACAAATAAGGGTGGTCGAAGTTTTTCGGGAAGTTGAAGCCCAGCATTTTACCCAGTCCCACCGCCATGTCGGAGTATCCCGAAAAGTCGAAATATATCTGGAATGTAAACGCAAGTATGCCTATCCATGCGGTCGCCGCGCTTATTTCTCCGTAATCCATTGCTTTGATCTGAGTCCAGATCATACCTATATTGTTTGCAAGAAGCACCTTTTTGGCAAGTCCTTTGACAAATTTGCATATGCCCTCGCTGATCTTGTTAATGTTCACAGTACGTTCGTCAAGCTCTGCGGCAACGTCCTCGTAGCGTACGATAGGTCCCGCCACAATCTGCGGAAAAAGCGTTACATAGGATGAAAAGCTAACAAAGCTTTTCTGCACCTTGATGTTACGCAGATACAGATCAATCGTGTAGGACATTGACTGAAAAGTGTAGAACGAAATGCCGATCGGCAGCGCCACACGGCTTTCGCTTAGTCCGAAGTTATAAACGTCGTTTATGGCTCGGTTGGCAAGTATGACGGGGTTTGTGATGTCCGAACGGAAAATGCTGTTTACGGTGTCGATCAGAAAATCGCTGTATTTGAATATCGCCAGCAAACCTACGTTCATACACACCGAAACTATAAGGCACAGTCTCCGTTTTTTGGGGGCATCGTCAAATTTTGCCATAAACCGTCCCGCGGTGTAGTCTATCAGCGTGGAGAACAGCATCAGCACCACATAAAATGGTTCTCCCCATGCGTAGAAGAAAAATCCCGAAAAAAGTATTAGGAGATTCCTTGCCGGTATGACCAGATTCCGACCTTTAGGCAGAGGAACGACCGCTGTGTTCGGCAGAAAAATATATACTATTAAAATTATCGGCAAAAAATAATATAAAAATGTCAGGCTTGAAAATACCATTTTTTAGGACTGCTCCTCCCCGCTGTTTAGTTTTTCGGCAAGATAAAAAAGTTCCTGCCTGCTCATCATCGTGTTAAGTATAGCCACCATTCCCGAAGCTGTCAGAAGCTCCGGAAGCTTCAATTCCGCAAGCAGCCTCTTCCTCATTTCCGAGGAATTTTTCCCGCCGCTAAGACCGCATTCGTAAAGGTCAAGCTTGGTTATCGGTTCACGGTAGGACTGTTCACTGCCATCATCAGCAGCAATTCCCGCTTTTCGGAAGGCTTCGAGAATAATTTCCTTTTCCATGCCCTCAACGCCCAGTTTCCCCTCCTTTGAGGGAGCAGTCTTGCGCCGTTCCTTGCCGAAAATATCGGGGACGTAGACGTTCAGTATCTCGCCTTTTCCAACCGCGCCTTTCAGAAACGAACGTATCTTGAAGCCTGCCGCGTCCGAATCGGTAAGAATTATTATTCCCGTAGTTTCGGCGAAATATCTTATCAGCGCAAGGGTTTCCTTGTTTTTGAACACATTAAAACCGTCTGTGGGGATTATCACGCCGTCTATCACCGAGCTTAGCTTGATCTTGTCATACTTTCCCTCAACGATCACCGCTTGTTTTACATGAAGCATATCTGCGCGCCTTTCATTAGTTTAGTTTCTGAATTTCAGCATTTTGACGATAGCTTCTTCAAGCAGTATCATCGGGTCGGTCTTCATGGATTTCATAGCGATATCCGTTTCTGCAAGGACTCTTACGCACATTCTCAGGTGAGGCATGGACAACTTCTGAACATCGCGGAAGGCGTTGTCCACGCGGAATCCCATATTTTTCGGATAACCGAAATCCTCTTTCACGTCCGCCGCAGTCTTTCGGCAGGACATCGCCGCCCGCGCGCGGTAGAGATCAAGCATATTTCCTGTTATGGAATACAAAATGATTATCGGTTCGGTTTTCTCCTGAGCAAGGTCGTTAAACAGCCGCATTGCGGTTTTAGCGTCCATGCGGGTTATTGCCCGCGCAAGGTCGAAGGCCGTGGTCTCGATCTGCCTTGGAGACAGAGCTTTTACCATGTCTACAGTGATTTCGTTTCCAGCGGCATAAGCGGTAAGCTTTTCGATCTCATTTTCTATCATCAGCGTATTGCATGAGCATTGCTCCGCCAAAAATGCCGCTGCTTCACGGGATATCCCACAGCCCTCCTTTGAGGTTCTCGCCATAATTTCCTTAGCAAGAACTGCAGGGGTTTTAAGAGCAAAATTGCAGACTCCGCCCACTTTTCCCACTGCGTCCATAAGTTTTTTATTTTTTGCTGTGGGAAACTTTTTTCCGTCGGTAACGTCCACCGAAGTGTAGTAAAAAATCAGAACGGTGGTTTCCGGAATATCGGACACTATATCCGATATTCGTTTCAACATATCTGCTGTAACCCCCTCTGCATTAAGGTCGCAAACCGTGCAGCAGACGTATTCCGCAAAAACAGGCAACGCTTCGCAGGCATCGGAAAACTCATCGATATCGAAGTTTTTACCGTCAAAAGCGTGGAGATTATAAGTCTCGTCCTCTTTTTTGACCGCTCTCGAAACTATGGCTTTCGTGTATTTTTCAACTGCGGCAACGTCTCTGCCGTAAAAATAGTACGCTCTGCCGAAGCTTTTGTTCTTTATCGCAAGCTTCAAATCGCTTTCAATTACAACAGCCATGCCGCAGCTCCTTTCACTTTATTTCTTCGGACGTGACCGTCCCGTCTTTATCTATGGTAAACTTTACATTTTCGCCTATGTATATCTTCCTGCCGCTTTTGGCAACTACCTCCGCATTTCCGTCCATTGCTGCAATAATTTCCGCGTCCGCGTCATTATCGGAAGCTTTACCGCTGTACCTGACCGCCGCACTGTAGAACATTTCCCCTTCTATCTCAGAACCGGAGCTGTACATTATTACATCAGCGCCTGAAGCGCTTACGGTAATCACTCCGTCGCGAACAAATATCATACTGTACCCGTCCGTCTCTACTTGTCCTCCGTTCCTGCTGTAGTCGCCGATATCGGTAAAATAATAGTTGTCCGCCAGCGACCTGTCCTCCTCGGGAATAAGTATCATATCAGTGTCAAAAAGCTCCAGACTGCTTGAATAAACGGGCATAGCAGTATGCGCGTCCGCATTCAAAACAAGAGCTTCAAGCTTGCAAATACCGCTTCTGTTAAGGTACTTAACAACAGAAGCCGATGCTCCCCCGCCCTTTTTAAGATCGACAACACAAGCGGATCTTTTGTCATGTATCACTGCCGTAACGGAACCGCCCTCTTTAAGCAGAGCAACGGTTATTTTGCCATCGGGTATATATTTATACTCGCCCGAAAGCAACATTGCCGCGGCAAGCGAAAACGCTGCAAGAAACACCCCTCGCTGTCTTTTTCCAAAGATCAAAAGACACAACGCTGCCGCAGCTACGGCAAGAATGTTTATGTTCCTAACAAAATCGCTCCCCAAAGGAATGTAAGAAAACTTAAGCCGTCCTATGAATTCGGAAATTATTATTACCGCACGGCAGCATAGACCGCAAACTTTCAGAACGGGAACGGCAGCAAACGAAAGTCCTCCAGTGAGCATTACGATAATTCCGCATATAAGGATAACAGTACATATCGGAAGAAGAATAAGGTTGGACAGCGGCGACACCACTGATACCTCGTCGAAAAACAGCAACGTGACGGGAAAAATGATTATCATTACGCATACCGAAGCGATGAACGATCTTGCAATATTACCGAGCTTATGCTTCTTTTCTATTTCCGAGGTAATTATCGGAACGGCAACGCCTATGCCAAAAACACCCGACACCGAAAGGAGAAATGAAGCGTCCCGAACTGCAAACGGAGATGCCGCTGTAAGCAGAATTACCGCTATACCCAACGAATTGAAGGTATCAGCCCGCCGTCTGAAAAGACCCGCCCCGTAGACAAGCACTATCATCACTGCGGCACGCATAACCGAATTGGACATTCCTGCCAGCATTACAAAGCATACCACAGGGATCATCAACAATCCAAAACGGAAATATCTGTTAACCGGCAGGCGAGATATCACAAACCAGAAAAAAGAGCATACTACCGACAGATGAACGCCAGATACTGCCATGATATGACCTATTCCAGCACGGTACATAAGGGTTTTTTCGCTGCTGTCGATAGACGATTTATCGCCGAAAAGCATTGCCGTCATAACAGCCGCGCTGTCGGATTCCATTTCACTGTCGATAATCTTCAGAATATATTCGCGATAATTGTTGACAAGCCGCCTGAATGAAAACTTCGTATGGGTGTAGTTGAAATTAGACACCTTATCTATCCGCAGGTATATTCCCTTAGCCTTATAGTAGGACTTTGCGGGAAAGGTGTAGCTGTCTTTCAGGGCAGAGGCTTTTCCGATAACACGCACCTCGTCACCAATCTCGGCGTTTGAGCTGTCCGCAAAGAAAGATACCTTTGCCGAAACGTCGCCGTTTATAACACCTTTGACAGTATAAAGCGTATTGTCTCCGCTGTACTCGTTACAGTCAAGTATTTTTCCCGTGACTTCAACATAGCAGTCATCGTACTTAACGATACTTTCGTACACCAAAAGATCATACCCGCTGTAGAGAAACATTCCAACCGCCGCACTTATCAGACATACAGCCGCTTTAACATATCTTTTCTTATAAACAACAACGGCGGAAACCGCGGACAAAACAAGCACCGCGGCAGCCGCCGAATTGAAACTGCGGCTGAGAAAGGACGCAGAAAACAGTCCTATCAGATAAAACGTGCCTATATAAGCCATTTTCCGTTTCATCAAAGGTCCGTCCTTTCTGTCAGCCGAAACTATCCCATTGTAACGTCGAGTTTTCTTCCTCCCAAAATATGGAAATGTAGATGTTTTACGCTCTGACAGCCGTTTTCACCAACATTTGTGACCACGCGATAGCCGTCCTCAGCAATACCTTGCTCCTTGGCGATCTTTGCGGCTGCCTCGAAAATATGAGCAACATATGAGGAATTCTCACAGTCTATCTTGTCCGCGCCCGAAATATGCTTTTTCGGAACTACAAGAACGTGCACAGGAGCAAGCGGGTTGATGTCCTTGAACGCGTAAACGAATTCGTCCTCATAAACCTTTGTACTTGGTATCTCCCCTGCGATTATTTTACAGAAAAGGCAATCTTCCACTGCTATAGCCTCCTTTATTTCACAAATTCCGAAACAATATCCTTGACTGCGGCGATAGCTTCCTTTACTTTTGAAGCATCGCCTACGCCAGCCATTGCGCTGTCGGGACGTCCTCCGCCCTTACCGCCTGTAAGCGCAGATACTTTTTTCACAATATTCCCGGCGTGAGCGCCCGCAGCAGCGGCGTCCTTTCCGCATACGCAGACGATAGAACCGTCTCCCGCGATAACTGCAACTGCATCGGAAGCCTTATCCTTTATGCTGTCGCCCATTGTTCTGAGGATATCAGCCTTTGCGCCCGCGATATTGGCGGCAATAACACGTACAGAACCTACAGAGACAGCATTCTCAAACAAGGAGTCAAGCTGAGTGGAAGCAAGCTTTCCTTTCAGCTCCGAGACTTCCTTTTCCAAAGCCTTAAGTTCTCCCGCAGCAGCTGTGCAACGTGCGGTAAGCTCTGAAGCATTGGGAGCTTTTATTGCGTGAGCCGCTTCGGTAAGAGTATTTTTGTAATCGTCGATGAGTGCGAGAACTCCCGTACCTGTAACCGCTTCGATACGTCTTACGCCTGCGGCAACGGAATTTTCCGAAACGATCTTGAACAGTCCCAGTTTGGAGGTATTGTCAACGTGAGTACCTCCGCAGAACTCAATAGAGGTATCCTCAACGTTTACAACACGTACAATATCGCCGTACTTTTCGCCGAACAGAGCCATTGCTCCCAGCTTTCTCGCTTCATCAATAGGCATTTCCGTCATTGTAACAGAAATAGCTTCAAGAATATTTTTATTGATAATTCCTTCGATCTCTTTAAGTTCGTCGGGAGTAACTGCTTCAAAATGAGAGAAGTCAAAACGGACTCTTTCACCGTCCACAAGCTGACCGGCCTGATGAACGTGATCCCCCAGAACCTTTCTCAAAGCCGCCTGCAAAAGGTGTGCGGCTGTATGATTGCGCATGATAGAAGAGCGTCTTTTCCTGTCGACGGAAGCTGTAACCGAGTCTCCTACCGAAACTGCCCCCTGCGCAATGCCCATATGGAGAAAATGTCCGCTGTGAATCTTTTTGGTATCGGACACCTCAAAGGCGGTCATTGCTCCGCTGATAACACCCGTATCGCCTACCTGTCCGCCGCTTTCAGCATAAAAAGGCGTTTTGTCAAGAACTATAACAGCTTCATCGCCGTCGTTTGCAGTCTGAACGCTCTGACCGTCAACAAATATTGCCAGAACCTTTGCGGTTTCTTCCATGGAAGTATAACCCGTAAATTCGGTAGCGGCAGCTTCAACAGTCAACGTACCGTCCTCCCAGGACGAACCAGACTTTGCGTTGTGGTCGTCGCGGGCTTTTTTCTTCTGCTCGTTAAGACACTCGGTGTACTTCGACTCGTCCACAGTAAGTCCCTTTTCCTCGGCAATCTCCATAGTCAGGTCGATGGGGAAACCGTAGGTATCGCTGAGCAGGAAAGCATCCGCGCCGTCAAGAACAGTTTTGCCGGACGCGATAACAGCATCAATTTTCTCTGTAAGAATCTCCATGCCTTTGTCAATAGTCTTGGCAAAGGTTTCTTCTTCGCTTTTGATAAGCTTTTTAATGTATGCCTTGCGTTCCTCAAGCTCGGGATATGCGCAGGCGTTTTCGGCAATGACTGTGTCCACAACTTCATATAAGAACGGTCTTGTTATCCCCAAAAGTCTGCCGTGACGCGCAGCACGTCTGAGAAGTCTTCTGAGAACGTATCCCCTGCCATTGTTAGATGGTGTAACGCCGTCTCCAACCATAAAGGTTGTGGAACGGATATGGTCTGTAATAACGCGAAGCGAAACGTCCTTTTTCTCATCAGCTTTGTACTCCACGCCCGAAATCTTGCTGATGTGCTTCATTATATTCTGGACGGTGTCCACCTCGAAAAGGTTGTCCACGCCCTGCATAGCGCAGGCAAGTCTTTCCAGACCCATACCTGTGTCAATGTTTTTGTGAGCCATTTCGGCGTAGTTGCCGTTTCCGTCGCTGTCAAACTGTGAAAATACCAAATTCCAGATTTCGATGATCCTGTCACAATCGCTGGCTTGTTCAAAACTTTCAAACGGACCGTAGCTTTCGCCGCGGTCGAAGTGTATCTCCGAACATGGACCGCACGGACCACTGCCGTGCTCCCAGAAGTTATCGGCTTTTCCGAGACGCTTGATCCTGTCCTTTGGTATGCCTATATCATTCATCCATATTTGTTCCGCTTCATCGTCGCTTTCAAATACAGTGATCCAAAGCCTGTCCGCAGGGATAGCCAACACACCTGTCAAGAATTCCCATGCCCAGGCAATTGCTTCCTTTTTAAAGTAGTCGCCGAAAGAAAAGTTACCCAACATTTCAAAATAAGTGCCGTGACGCGCGGTCTTGCCCACTCTTTCAATATCCGGAGTACGTATACACTTTTGGCAGGTGGTCACTCTGACATTGGGAGGAGTTTCCTGTCCCAGAAAGAATTTTTTAAGCGGAGCCATGCCGCTATTGATGAGCAAGAGGCTGTTATCACCGTGCGGGATAAGCGAAGCACTTGCCATTCTTGTATGATTTTTGCTTTCAAAAAAAGAAAGATATTTTTCTCTCAGGTCATTCAAACCTGTCCATTCCATATATAAGCTTCCTTTCGGTACACATAATTTAATTTAATTATTTTACCACATAAGGCATATTTTGTCAAGTACCGAATTATTATATACATATGAATATTTTTTGCGGAGAAAATCTTCTCACAGACCTTGCAGAAGCAAGCCTTTTTCTTGATCAAAAAATTTCTGAATTTTTTTTTGAAAAAAGTATTGACAAAGCTTTTTCAAAGTGATATAATAATAAAGCACTCTCGAATTTGAGGTGTTGTAAACTATATCGCGGAGTGGAGCAGCTCGGTAGCTCGCCGGGCTCATAACCCGAAGGTCGTAGGTTCAAATCCTGCCTCCGCAACCAAAAATAAAAAGTCAAGCTATTCA
>CAMWRN010000068.1 GCA_947176675.1 uncultured Clostridia bacterium
AAAATGCCTATGCTCCTCGTTCAGATCGACCCCAACTTCGTAAGCCTTAATCTTTACGAGAACAATCAGCTTACATTATCACGTTTTGCTTCCATAGATCCCGAGGACTATGAAAATTCCGAGGACTACATTTACGAGGCTGTAAACGAGAATATTCTGAGAATGTTCCAGTTCCAGAAATCCAGAAGCGGAGACAGTCCGATACAGAATGTTGTATTTTATGGCGATACTACCGAGTATATCCGTCTTACAAACTCTCTGGAGCAGATGGATATTTCTACCAGTCTGCTTGGAGTTCCCGGAAATATCGGCGGTTATGAGAACTTTGAGTTCCAGTCTTACGCAAACGCTATAGGAGCGATGTTCCGTGGTAATAAAGATACCGAGCGTATCAACCTTATCGAGGTTGACGCCGCTTCGGGACGTACCAGTGCGGGTGCAAAGTTTGCTCTTGCCGTGTTCGGTTCGATAGCTATTTCGGCGGCTGTTGTTGGAGCTGTATGGGTGTTTGAAGATATCCAGCAGAACGGATTTGTCAGCGATACAGCCGTGATACAGGAGTATTTGGATTCTCCCGAAGTAGCTGCTCAGATCGCGGCGGTTGACACAGCGCAGACCAAGTTTAACAAGGTCAACAACGTTAAGGCATATATAGATGTTGCATATGACAACTACGGTTCGCTGCCTATGATCACTTCCGACGTTATCAGAGACATTGAAGCAAATTTCAGCGGCACAAGCGTTGACTGGACTACCATATCTTACGGAAACGGCTACTTTACTGTTCAGTGTACAGCTAACAGAGTAAACGAACCATCCGAAGTGATCGGTAAGTTCTTTGAGCAGGATATTTTTGAGAACGTTACATATAACGGTTTTAGTCAAAGCGGAGAAGAGGGAGCAGGAGCTTCCGGATATGAATTCTCGGTATCCTTCTCAATGCGCCCGGTCGAACCTGAGCCCGCTGAAGAAGAGGCTGAGCAAGCCACAGCTGAAAACTAATTTAGAGAAAGTGCAGGTGATCATAAATGAATTTAAAGCTTTCATACAGAGATAAAGTAATCTTCATCGTTGTAATGGTAATTTTGGTTCTTGTTGCAGGATTCTTTCTTCTGATAAGACCTAAGTATGAGCAGGTTAACCTTGCAAAGGATACCCTTGCTGCAAAGCAGCAGGAAAAAGCAGATATTGATACAAAGATAGGAACTCTTCCTGATATTATCCAGAACATGAAAGATGCAGCCGAAGAGATAGGCGAAAAGCAGAAAATATTCCTTGACGAGGCTCACCCTTATGTAAATGAAACTTATATCAGAGAAGCGCTTTCGGGTCTGAATCTGGATATAACAGAAATGCGCACAGAGTATACGGTGGCTTCTTCGATAAACAGATATACTGTTGAAAAGCAGCATTATCTTGCGTACGAGAATAAGATGAACGCGGATCTTTACAATGAGCTTCCCCAGGAGGTCTATGATCTTTATAACAACGTTGCCGCACCGGTTTATCCCAATACCATAATCGGCGTGACGAACATGACCCTCACATATAATCTGGGAACCAATTCACTCAACAGAGTGTACGATGTAATGGACAGACTTGCCGATGATGAAAAAACCATCATTCTCAATTCTGTAACCGCAGAAAGCAATCCGGCAAGCGGAGATGAGCCATCGGCTACGATGAGTATTACAATGTACTCTATATTCCCGCTGAACGTTGAGGAAGTTCTTAAGGAGACAGATGAGGTAAAACCAATTGAGCCTGCAGCTGAAGAGGCTGCTGAACCGGCGGTGTAAATGACCGCTGCGGCAAACCGATAAATCATTTTGGTTTATCGGTTTTAGCCGATTGATTTAAAGTATTTTGAGAGACGAATTTTGAGAGAAAGGGTGGTTGACAATGAAAGGCAAACGGCTAAGAAGCCTTAGCGGTACAGTGCTGGTTATGATACTTACCGTTATGCTCGTTCTGATAATCATGCTTATGGCGACCTTGACGGTGGTATCTACCGCGAGTCAGCGTATCTATACCAAGTATGAAGAAAATCAGGCGTACTATACGGCTCGTTCTGCTCTTGATGTGTATGTCGAAAAGCTTTTGTATGACGGGGACGGCTATGCGCTTAAGAATGACGGCACTTACTGGGAATATGTTTACTCGGACGCCGACGGGAACTCGAAGCAGTCTACAAGTCATATGAAGCAGGGTCTTGCTTTGCAGCTTGATCTGTATAACCTGAAGTCATTGAATCGGGACGCGAGCGGAAATCCCTTAACTAATTACGGCATAATGGAAAATGCCGACAATACCATATTCTATACAAGCTCCGGCTACAGAGATTTTGTTTCCACAACCAAGGAGTCAATAACCTATCAGGTGAAGATGCCTGCCGCGACAAATAACAGCACAAACGGCAGTATGGTGTCAGATAATATAATTGCTAAGGATTCAAAATCTTATAATGACGTGCAACTCAAAATTCAGGTGCTCGACAGAAAATATAAGCTCGGAGGACCTAATGCAGACACTTTTGAGGCTGCTATTGCCGCTAATGAGAGTAATTTTCTCAATGCAATTATGACTTCGAGCGGCGCGCCTGCTGCTGATACTGCTGTTGTAACAGGCTCTTTGACTGTTGCGGATCTTAAGGAAGCGATCAGGCTCGGTGACCGTCAGAAGGATACGATACGGCTTAAAGTCACTGCTACGGCTACATTCCGCGATGTTGAGCAGACCTCGGTACTTGTATTTGACGTAAGCGAACCTCCTGTTATAAACGGAACAAGAGCTATAACGGCTTTCGGTTCTGCAAACAACATTGATAACATGACAGTTGTCGGCGGCGTGTCTATTCCGGATGAAACCACAGCAAACAATGTCGGAAGTATAACGGGAAACGTCTATATAAAGGGAGACTTTGATAACGGCGATGGCGGTACGGAATATGAGCTTATTGATTCGGAATGCTTCTTTATAGAAGGCGGAAACTGCACATGGACGAACAGTTTTAATATAAAGGGATATAACAGTAAAAGTCCGACAGACAGCGAATACAGGAATAACCGTCCGTTCCTGTTTGTCGACGGCAGTTACGGCGGACAGAACGCCTCAGCCGGAGCTCCGGGAAATGAGGTCGATCTGCTTGCAAAGGAAATATCCGGTCTTTCAAACGCATTTACGCACTATGGAGATATATATGTTGACGGAGATGTTGATTTTACAGGAGTTGGAGCGCATAACCCGATAATTGACGGCGATCTTTATGTAAGCGGCACCGCTACTTTCTATGAAAAAATAAATGGTGACGGAAGTGTTACGACATATTACCCTATGAAACCCGATGGAACAACACCAGTTAGTGTGTACACCGGAGCTTCTGTCAGCTTTGAGGATAATGACGAAGAATCTACAGATAAAATTGATATTGTTCTGCCGAACGGCGTGAAAAAAACACTGCCTACGGAAGGTTCGATATACTCCGAACACCATAAGGACGGAGATATAAGCCAGCCGCTCTTTACGGCGGAAGAGCTTGCGTTCCTTACAAAGGAGCAGCGTCTTAACGGTGAGACTACGACAAAGACCTTTGCTTCCGAAGCGGGTACTGTATCGGAAGCTAATTCATGGGCCGTTGTTAACAACCGTATGGTTTACGGTAAAACGGTAGTCGCATCGTGGGGTTCGTATTTTCAGGAGACCGGTTCTGTCAGCACTACTCTGGATTCTGACCTTGGCAGCGTGTATAATATGACAGCAGGCTCCTATAAGCTTGCTCCCCTGTCTACCACACCGAACGGAAAGATCCTTGTTTCGGGCGGCGGCATAGTTGATCTGTACCTGACCCAGGGCACCTATCAGAACAATCTGTGTATAATCGTTGACGATGACACTACACTGAGAGTTTTCGGCGATACACCCGGTGGAATTTACAATATGCACAATGTCACTATAGCAAACCGTACTATATACAACGCTATTGAAGACGGCTCTAATATATATGTCGGACAGACAGGTACAGGAATGGTCTCGCCGACTGTTTCTATGTACTTCGATGCCGGAAGCACCATCAATATGGAGAATACGCTGGTCACCGCATATATTCAGAGCCCCGGTGCAACGGTTGAAATTGACCAGCCTCAGACGATCGACAATGTTGTCTATAATAATGTGGCTATCGGTTCCAAAAATCTTACGGTGATTGGTTCCATTCTCTGTGATGTTCTGACCTGTAACAACATGGCGGGCGTAGCGTACATCAACCCCAACGTACCGACAACGGCTGAGGGCGAACCTATACTCAGCTTTAAGTCCATTCAGTACCGGCGCAATTAAGGAGGAATTGCTATGAAAAAAAGTGTAAAAGGCTTTACGCTTATTGAGTGTCTTATTGCTCTTGCGATCCTTGGTGTTGCTTCGCTGACAATGGCACAGATATATGCAGGTGTGGCAAGAAGAAATATGAGAAACCATTTAACAAATACGAGCATTTCAAATCAGATCAAGTATGTCGAGCAATACTCTAACAGCACGACCGACGCGGTCATAGTCAAAGGCGATGATGTTGCGCCGGGCGACAGTATGGGTTCAAGTCAATATATGGAGATATTTGAAATAAAAAACGTTGACTCCAACGGTGTTATTGAACTGGACAACGACAGAACGTACGGTTATTCAGTTGACGTTTATGCTCTCAACACAAGAGACGCAAGCGATAATGTCACAACTAACGGGACTGTTGATCTGAGATACAGGTACCTTGTCGGTCATACTAATTAGGGAGGCTTCATATGAAAAAGTTAAAAGGCTTTACCCTTATTGAACTTATTATCGTTATGGCAATCCTCGCCATTCTTATGGCAGCCATTATGAGAATGTTCAAACCTATCAGAGAAACCTATGTTGACGCAACCTACAATGAAAGCCAGCGCACCACGCAGAACGGCATTATCACTTACATCAGCGAATCGGTCAGGTATGCTACAGACATGGGTATATATGAAGGTACAACTATTACTGACGCTATAGATGCATTTGCTGCTTCCTACGCTGCAAAATACGGAACTCCCGCGGCAAATATCAATGATATTAAAGATAATGTTCAGGTCATTGTTATTGACTATGAAACGCCGTATTTTTTTAATGATCCTACTCATTCTCATCCTTATAAAGGAAGAGTTCTTAAAAGAAAATCTGACGGTACGTTGCGTGTGGCTATGGGTGCGCCGTATTACGGTGAAAGAACCTACGATATTGTTTTGTCTGACGGAGATACAACAAATGCAAATTGGACAGCCGAAGACGGAATGAAAATAAAAGTATCGTCCTTGTCAAACCGATTTGACTCCGCTAACTCCAATAATTATATGGTCAGCGTTGAGGGCGAGGTCAGATGCAAAAATCTTATATCCGACCACGGTGTGGCAAGTCCCGGAATGTTTAACAATCCGGCAACGGGATCAACGTATTCAACGCCGACGCACGGAACCGCAACGAACGTTTATATTGTTTACTTGAATGGTGACGATAAGAGTAAAATACCTACGTAAAGCTCGGGGCGCGCCCCCGCCGTATCATGCGGCAAGGAACGCGCCCCTGCAAAAATGATTTTTTTGTTTACATCGGCGGAACTGCCGGTACGGTAAGAAAGTCGATGTACAAATCCATCAGATGTGTTCCGAAGAACGAAGCGAACGCAAGTCCGACTGTGAGGAAAGGGCCGAAAGCAAAGGCTTTTACCGACTCGCAGTCGGAATGTGCGGCTTTGATTTTCAGTACTGCGGCGTACAGCGCGCCGAGGACTATTGCGGCAAAGGCGGCGACAACTGCGGCTTTCCAGCCCAGCATCAAGCCTCCCGCAGCCATGAGTATAACGTCTCCCATTCCAAATCCGTATACAGGACCTGTTTTCTCGATCGCGGCAAGATGCTTGTCAAGCTCTTTCTGAAGCTTGGGACGTTCCTTGTCAGTTTCGGACATTTTCTTCAAACGTTTTTTTATCTTCCTTGCAGATTTGCAGTCATCGCTGATAATGAAACTGTAGATAAGCGGGGTGAGTACGAATCCGAATATCAGGAACGGTACGCTTACTGCGAACATTCCGATAAGTCCGTCGGTAACTGTTATATCACAGCCTCTGACCGCTGTGGGCAGCAGTGTTGTAAGTATCCTTGTAAGCGCGGCAATCACAGCAAGATATACCAGAACGCCTACGGTCATCTCCTGTGTGTCGTAGTCCTCAAAGCCGATTACGATAAGTCCAGCAATAAAAAGACACAGTAGAGCGGGATACCAGAGACCGTCAGCAATAACATCAAACCGAAGAAAGGTCAGCACGAAAAGTATTCCCGTCAGACTTTCAACAAGTATGTATCTGCCTGAGATTTTTTCCCCGCAGGAGCGGCATTTTCCACGCAGGAACAGCCAACTGAAAACGGGAACAAGATCATACCATTTAATTGGCGTACCGCAGGTCATGCAGTGAGAGTTCTTTTTAGTAAGCGATTCCCCTACGGGAAGCCGATAGATACAGACATTGAGAAAGCTGCCGATAGTTATACCGAAAAGGAATACTATAATATATATTCCTATGTAGTAACCCGTCAGCCCCTCTTCAAAAGATGGAAAATCCATAAGTTAAGCTCCTTTGCATTAAATTTGAAAAACCGATATCTATATCTTAACATATATTTCTGAAAAATTCAATACCCAACCTAAGGTGTTTACGTCTGAGCGACGTTTCATATCATTAATCTTTAACCGGATTTTGCCGCGGAGAAATCCCTTGTAAAAAACTGTCTGCGGAGAAATGAGGCATTTTGCAATGAAAAATATTCCTATTGGTCAGTATATGGTCAACGAGGGCATTATTACAGAAGAACAGCTTCAGAACGTTCTTGATAAAAAGAAGGAGGAAAATATTTCCGGAAAGTATTTCGGAGACTACGTTATCGAGCTGGGATATGTTACCGACGTCGAGTTCGGTAAGGTGCTTGCGAAAAAGCTCACCGTTCCGTTTATTGACCTTAACGACCCCGAGGAACAGGCAAAGGTCAATGTTGAGGCGGTAAAGAAGATACCCGAGGCTCTTGCCAAAAAGCATACGATCATCGCTATCAAGATCACGGGAAAAAGGCTTACCGTTGCTACTCACGACCCCGTAAACTTCTATATTTTCGAGGATATCAAGGTAACGACGGGTATGGACGTTGTCCCCGTGCTTTCCACAAAGGCGGGTATTACAAAGGCTATCGGAAAATATTATTCCAGCCAGAACACTTCCTCGCTTCTTGAAAGCGTTGAGAATCAGTTTGATAACAGCGATGCTTTCGGAATAGACGAGGAGTCCGCAGAGCGTATCGACAGCGCGCCTATCGTTAAGCTCGCTACAACTATCGTCGAGAACTCTTTCCGTGCGGATGCAACGGATATCCATATTGAGCCGTTCAAGACATTTACACGAATCCGTATCCGTGTAAACGGCGATCTTATTGAGCTGATGAACATTTCAAATGTTGTTCACAACTCTCTTGTAACGCGTCTCAAGATCATCAGCGGCATGAATATTGCCGAAAAACGTATCCCTCAGGACGGTCGTTTCACGCAGGTCGTTGACGGCACAACGCTTGATGTCCGTGTTTCCAATCTGCCGACGGTAAACGGCGAAAAGGTCGTTATCCGTATCCTGTCCACAGGCGACGTAGGCGTAAGAAAGATTACCGACCTCGGTATGACAGCATATAACTACGAAAGATTTGCTTCAATACTTAAAGTTCCGCAGGGCGTTGTGCTTGTAACGGGACCTACCGGTTCCGGTAAGACTACCACTTTGTACGCTGCTTTAGGCGAGATCGCAAAGCCTCACGTTAACGTTATCACCGTTGAGGACCCTGTGGAAAAGAACATCGAAGGTATTAACCAGTGTCAGGTAAACTCTAAGGCGGGTATGACCTTCGCCGCAGCTCTTCGTTCCATCCTCCGTCAGGACCCGGATATCGTAATGATCGGTGAGATGCGTGACCAGGAGACCGCAGAGATCGCTATCCGTGCCGCTATTACGGGTCACTTGGTTCTTTCCACACTGCATACAAACGACGCGGCTTCAACTATCACACGTCTGGTGGATATGGGAGTTGCGCCGTACATGGTAGCTACTTCCCTTATCGGTATCGTTGCACAGCGTCTGGTTAAAAAGATATGCATGGAGTGCAGAACTCCGAGGATTTCCACCGACGAAGAAGACAGACTCATGGGAATCGGTGAGCATATCACAGTCTACGATGCCTGTGGCTGTCCCAAGTGCAATAACACAGGCTATACGGGACGTACCGCTATACACGAGATCCTGCTCTGTACTCCCGAAATGAGCGCGCTTGTCGCTAACGGCGGCAAGGTGGACGCTATCTCCAAGCTGGCAAGAGAGCAGGGTACAAAGCTCCTCCGAGACAACGTTTCAGAACTTGTTCAAGAGGGCAAAACAACTATGGATGAACTCGTAAGAGTTACATATGCTGTTTAAAACGGCAAGCCGTGTCCCAAACGGTAAAAGAACGAAAACCCGCCCCGATCGTAAAGCTGCGATCCCTGCGCGCCTACAGGCATGCAAATAAATACCGAAAGGAAGCGTACTAATGGATATCGAAAAAAAACCACAGGAAAAAGTCGTTATCAGTATTGACAAAATTCTCGACGAGGCAAGAGTTCTCGGCTGTTCGGACGTTCACTTCACCACTAAGATCTCTCCCGTTGTAAGACTTCACGGCTCGCTTCGGAAGCTCAGTTCCTACCCCGAAATGACAGAAGCCGCCATCATGAAGATCTGCGAGCAGATGACAAGCGGACGTAACCTGGAGAACATCAAAAACAAGGTCGACGCCGACTTTTCCTATGTAACAAGGCGCGGATACCGCCACAGAGTAAACGTATATCATCAGCGCGGCAACACCGCTATCGCTATCCGTCTGCTTAGAAACGATATCCCTACTTTTGAGGATCTTGACCTTCCTCCCATACTCGGCGAGTTTGCGCTCAGACCCAGAGGTCTTATACTTGTAACCGGCCCTACAGGTTCGGGTAAGTCTACTACCCTTGCGGCTATGATCGATTACGTTAACATCAACCGTTCAGCTCATATCATCACAATTGAGGATCCTATCGAGTATGTTCACGAGCACAAACGCTGTATGCTTAATCAGAGAGAAGTCGGCGATGATGTTGAATCCTTCGCCATGTCCCTGAGAGCCGCACTTCGTGAAGACCCCGATGTTATCCTCGTAGGAGAGATGCGTGACTTCGAGACTATCAATGCCGCCGTTACAGCGGCTGAAACCGGACACCTTGTAATGTCCACGCTTCATACCACCTGCGCGTCCGATACCATAAACCGTATCATCGACGTTTTCCCTGCGCACCAGCAGTCTCAGATCCGTACCCAGCTTGCTACCGTTCTGGTGGGAATTATTGCCCAGACCCTTATTCCCAAGGCTGATGGAACCGGACGTGTTGCCGCTTTGGAAATACTTAACGCTACCGACGCGATCAAAGCAATGATCCGTGACAATAAGGTGCACCTTATCCAGACCGCTATCCAGACCGGTAAAAAAGAGGGCATGGTTTGTCTCGATCAGGAGCTTGCACGTCTCGTTAAGGAGGGTGTAATAACCGAAATGCACGCCCGTGAAAAGTCGCTTGACATTAACGAACTGGAGCGTTACCTCAAGGCGACAGCACGGTAATATAGCTAAAATTTGCAGACTAATGTTGATAATGATTATGCGACATTAACAATTTTCGCTGTTTTGTACATATTTTGGCTAAAAAATTGACTGATTTCACAAATTCACAAAATCAGAGAGAAAAATATCATTTTTCTATTGACAAATTGGCACTGACGTTATATAATAATGACAATAAGGA
>CAMWRN010000069.1 GCA_947176675.1 uncultured Clostridia bacterium
TATATTGGCAAAATACGGAGGTTTTACTTATGTGCGGCTTTGTTGGCTTTACAAATACACAAAACAATTCAAATAAAATTGTCGAAGCAATGATGGAAAAGATAAGACACCGCGGTCCCGATTCAGGCGGAAAACACGTTGACGGCGATATCGCTCTCGGATTTCGCCGACTGAGCATTATCGACATTACCGCTTCGGGCGACCAGCCCATGTACAACGAGGACAGAACCAAAATTCTGCTCTTCAACGGCGAGATCTATAACTACAAATCTATCCGCGAAGAACTCATTGCGGCGGGACACAAATTCAAAAGCAATGCCGATTCGGAGGTAGTCCTCCACGGCTACGAGGAATACGGCGAAAAGCTGCTGAACAAGCTTCGCGGAATGTTTGCATTTGTTATATGGGACACAGTCAAAAAGGAACTTTTCGGCGCGCGGGATTTCTTCGGCATCAAACCGCTGTACTACGCCCAAATGAACGGCACGTTTATGTTCGGCTCGGAAATAAAGGCTTTCCTTGTTCATCCGGATTTCACAAAGGAGCTTAACGAGGCGGCTTTGGAAAATTACTTGACATTCCAGTACTCCCCCACTGCCGAAACGTTTTTCAAGAACGTTTACAAGCTGCCGCCTGCTCACTGCTTCAAATATACGGACGGTAAGCTTGATATTTCCCGCTACTGGGACATTCATTTTGACCCGGACGAAGCTCCCGATTTAGATAAGTGGGTGGACGAGATTTCCGACATTTTCCATAATTCAGTTGAGGCTCACAAAATTTCCGACGTTGAGGTGGGAAGCTTCCTTTCCAGCGGCGTGGACTCCAGCTATGTTGCCTCTGTTGCAAACGTTGACAAGACCTTTACCGTCGGCTTCGGCGAGGACGAAAAGTACAACGAGATAGGCTGGGCAAAGGAATTCTCCAAATACATCGGCAAGGAGAATATAAGCAAGGTCATCACTCCCGAGGAATACTGGAATAACATTTCCAAAATTCAGTACCACATGGACGAACCTCTTGCCGACCCCTCCTGCATTGCACTGTATTTCGTCTGCAACAAGGCTTCGGAATACGTCAAGGTAGTGCTTTCGGGCGAGGGCGCAGATGAGATATTCGGCGGCTACAACATCTACAAGGAACCTATGTCAATGCCCGCCTATAACGCTGTTCCACGTCCCATAAGACGCGGTATCGGAGCGATCGCGGAAAAGCTTCCCGCCAAAAGAGGGGTAAACTTCCTTGTCCGCCGCGGAAAAGATTTAGAAGAACGCTTTATCGGCAACGCCTATATGTTCAGCGAAAAGGAACGCAAGGTTCTGCTGAAAATAAAAACGGACGCTCCCCCTGCTGTGGAGATAACAAAGCCTTTTTACGATAAGGTAAAGAACGCGGACGCCGTTACAAAAATGCAGTATCTCGATCTGCATCTGTGGATGACGGGAGATATTCTGCTGAAAGCAGATAAGATGTCCATGGCAAACAGTCTGGAGCTTCGAGTGCCGTTCCTCGACAAGGAAGTCATGGCGGTTGCGGAGAGAATTCCCGCAAGGTACCGTGTTACCGATGAAAATACAAAATTTGCCATGAGAAAAGCGGCTTTGAGGGCGGCTCCTCCGCAGACGGCAAACAAGAAAAAGCTTGGGTTTCCCGTACCTATCCGCGTGTGGCTCAAAGAGGACAAATACTACGGCATTGTCAAGGAGCATTTCACCTCTCCTGCCGCAGAGCATTTTTTCAACACGGAGCTGCTGATAAAGCTTTTGGACGAACACCGCGAGGGCAAGTACGACAACAGCCGCAAGATATGGACGATATTTATTTTCCTTGTGTGGTACAAGGTTTACTTTGAATAAAAAACGGCAGCCTGCATCAGAAAACAGGCTGCCGTTTTTTATTGGAGTCATTCTCTCGAAACAAGAAATTTTATGGCGCGCTCGATACTGTCGCGGGAATTGCCCCAGTCCGCGTCCTTGCCGGTGTTGCGGTAGTCGTACATGGAGCAGTAGTGGGAAACGTCCTCGTAAAGAGAAGCGATGTATTTTTCGGTAAGTCCGCCGATAAGCTTGTTGAAGTTTTCCAAATCGGCTTTTTGCAGGTACGCGGGAGCAAGCGACAAAAGCAGGTCATAGTGGGGCAGACAGACATACTCCTGCTCCGCAAGCAGATTTCGGAAATCCTGCTGACCGTACATTTCAAAAAATGTCCGCATAAGACGCTCCATGCCCCAGTCTACCTTTTCGCAGACGAAGCAGGTCTCGTTTATCTCGGAAAGCTTTGCCTTACGTGCATTCTTTGGTTCAAACAGCTTTTTGCGTGAGAAAAGCTGTCTGTCAACTTCTTCCAAGTGAGTTTGCAGCATAAGAGCAAGAGAGAGACGGTTCTTCTGTTTTAACATCTGCTGAAAATGTGTGTGGCAAAACCCTGCGCGGTTTGTCTCAATACGCACGTCGGGCTCCATCATCGCCGCCCCCATGATGTACTCCACCGTCCGCTGCTCCAGCATATCCCTCATTCGGCAAATGGGGCAGCCCTCTTTGGGGTCGAGGATCTCGCTTATTGGTATTGTTAAAATACTTTCACGCATAATTACTTTCCTTTCAATTTTTCCTTAACTGCAGTTAAACAGTAATACGCTGTCAAATTGCCTGTACCACACATTTTACGTATTCTTGTACTTTATGTTCAATTGCTTCCCAATCATACGTTTGAACAGGAAAAATATCCTTTTCTTCTATAACATTACATACAGGAAGTGAAATTCCCGTATTCCATTCATCACTATAAGGAACAGTTTTACATTGAATAGTATCTAATGCATTTGCAATTGTATCATTTACCATTGCCTTATAGCTTGACATTGCCCAATTTGAACCGCCACCATGAGAAATAATTCCTGCTGGTATATTATACACTTCTGATTTATATGTATTATCTTTCCACCAATGTAAAAACGTAATTTCTTCCATTTTTTCCAACAACATACTTAATTTTGCCGGTATGGGAGCATAATGAGGTGAAACAAAGAAAACGCAATTTGAATTTAGTATCTTATTGTAAATTTTATTAAAATCCTTGTCTTTACAACATCGCTTGCTGTCAAAACACTTACCGCATCCGATACACGGAGACAAATCAAATTCCCGCAAATCTAAAATATGGCACTCAATTCCGCTTTGACTCAATACTTTTTTAATTATTTCGCATATCTTATATGATGTGCTTTCTCTATAACTATTAGAAATATTAGATGCAGAGATACATATTGCATTCATCATATGTTCCTCTTTTCTTTTTCAATTTAAGCTTTTTCATGCGGACTTTAGTAATGTTATTTGGATATCTCCGTCCTCATGTAGTGGAAAAGATACTGCTGTGCAATACCCGCATATGGAAGAACAAATTCGGGGAAACCGTCCGGATAAAACTGCTCCATAACGCGCTTCATCCACACGTCCATGGGGACGCACTCTATCCTGTGCATACCGTACAGAAGCGCGCAGTCCGCAACCTTGGGACCCACGCCCTTTATAGTCATAAGTATCTTTCTTGCCTCGTCCGCGGGAAGCTTTTTCACCTCGTCAATGACTATCTCACCGCTGTTTAGCTTTTCCACGCAGTCGGTTATGTATTTCGCCCGAAAGCCCGCACGCAGGGAAGCAAGGTCTTCGGGGACGATACCTTTCATTTGCGTATAGTCGGGAAAGCCGCCGTATAGCTCGCAAAGGCGCCCGATTATTCCCTTTATTCTGGGAATATTGTTGTTCTGCGAAATGATAAAGGAGCAGATGGACTCCCAGCTGTCCTGCCGTAGAAGCCGTATCCCGCCCGCGTAAGAGCAGGCTTTTGCAAGTGTGCTGTCCTCGGAAAGTACCCTTTTTATCTCACCGTAGTCGGTTTCAAGGTCAAAATATGGAATCCAGACCTTAACAAAGGTTTCTTCGTCGGTATCGTGAAAACGAAAGCAATCCTTTTCCGCGGAGACCGTCAGCGGCGTATTAAGCATAAATCCGTGATAAGCGCATTCCGCGCCGCCGCTGAGACGTTCCCAGCGGAACGCCTGACCGCAATCTAAAGTTTCGTCAAGATCAAGATCGGGGGTTTTCAGCAGGATATCCCCGCCTTTTTTAAGATAGTCCATGTCAAAATCTCCTTACAGCAGACTTTTGGGGTCGTAGTTTGGCTTTCTGTAAAGGGTATCGGCTTTGCCCTCGATATCCTCCGTAAAAACCTTCTGCCACTCCTCGGCAGTGTAGTCCTCGATACTGACGGTAACGTGACCGTCACCGCACCCCAGAGCCTCGCAAAGAGCGGCAGTGAGCTTGTCCGCGGCTGCTTTTTTCTGTTCCTCAGTGCGTCCCTTTAACATTTTTAACGAAATATGCGGCATAAAAAGCACTCCTTTTAGATGTTAGATTTATAGATGTAAAAGTGATGGACTTCATTGTTGTCACAATACATTATTCCACAATCAATGAACGTTCTACCCCTTTTTTCCATCTGTTTTTATGACCTCTACGTCCTCGAAAAGACACTGATATTTTGGCGGGATAAGCTTGTTTTTATGTACCTTGCCGAAAAACCATTTTTGGAACTCGCACTCGTCCTTAAGGGCGTCAAAAAAAGTATGCATATAGCTTATCTGCCGCACCTCGAAGTTCAGGAACTCCTTTACGCTTGCGGGCGGCTCGTGGGTGACGATATAGTCGACCTTATTACCGTACTTTTCCATATTCTGCTTGCCGGCATCAACTTCCTCGGGAGTGGGAAGTTCACGTTCCCACCATGTTCTCGACTCGCGGCGTATTTCTATCTCCTTGGTCTGTCCGCCTCCGAAAGCAAAAAAGGTCTTTCCCTGAAGATTAAACACGCTGCCCCGCTTCATGTGCATAAGTCTGCCCGATATCACATTTACCTTTCCGCCGCAGAAATCCTCCTCGGGATACTGCTCCAGCAGGTCGTAATTTTCGTGGCAGCCCTCCACAAACAGGGTGTAGAAACGCTTTTGACCTATTTTTTTAAGTATCTGCTTTTCCCTGTTAGAGCCGTCCCACAGGAAGCCGAAGTCCCCGCAGACAATAAGGAAATCGCCCTTTTTAAGCCTTGCTATTCTGCTGTCTCCGAAACGGCTGTAATCGCCGTGCATATCGCCTGTTATACAAATCAAAACCCTAACCTCCGAATAAAATATATTCTTTATAAGTATAGCACAAATTTCCCAAAAGGTAAAGAGAAAATTTTATTTTTAAAAACTCTTCCATTTTGAAGAAAAATCTGTTATAATAATGTATAAGCACTGTCTTTGCAGTACGCAAACTCAGCGCGGTCATGACAGTTTAAAGTACGGAAAGGAGAAAACCTGTCTGCAAACAAATGACAGGGTCTGTATATATGAATTTTCTGAAAAAAACTGCGGTAATGCTTGCCGCTCTTACAATCTTTGGGATATTTTCGCAGATACGCACTTCGGCGGTAACGTTTACACCGAATTTTACCGTTGAAAGCGAAGCTGCCGTTCTTATCAATATGGACAAGGATATTGTGGTGTATGAAAAAAATCCCACGAAAAAAATGTACCCCGCCTCCCTTACGAAAATAATGACCGCTATCGTTGTTCTGGACAACGTTTCCGATCTGGACAACACCGAATATGAAGCTCCGCTGGCGGTTTTTGACGACCTTTACGGAAAGGATCCCTCATCCGTTGGTTATACCCGCGGAGAAGTCATTACCGCAACGGATCTTATGTATTCAATGCTTATGGCTTCGGCGTGCGAGTCGGCGGGCATTTTAGCCTATAACGTGGGCGGCGGAAGTATGCCAAACTTCGTTGACATGATGAACCAAAAAGCCGCAGAGATCGGCTGTACGGGCACTCATTTCGTAAATCCTCACGGTCTTTACGACGACGACCAGTACACAAACGCTCACGATATGGCTGTCATTGCAAAGTATGCGGTTGACAATTACCCGAAATTTGTGGAGATAGCCACAACAACGGAATATACTCTGCATGGAACAAATTACCATCAGGACAACTGGGCAACTATTCATCACACCAATGCCATGACACTCAAGGGCGAGTATTACTACGAACCTGTCCGCGGACTCAAAACAGGTACGCTGGACGAATCGGGACGCTGTCTTGCTTCCATGGCTACACGCGACGGAAACAACTACCTGCTCGTAACGCTGGGTGCACCAATGTACGACGCGGATGGAAACCGTTCCTACGGACATTACTCCGACCACGAAAAAATCTACGAATGGGCGTTCAACACATTTTCCTATGAAAAAATTCTCAGCACCACGGACGAGATCACGGAAGTCCCCGTAAAGCTGGGCGACGGCTCGGATCACGTCATTCTTGTTCCGTCTGAGGACTTCTACACGCTTTGGCCAAACACATTAGATTCCTCAAGCCTTAAAAAAGAGATAGTCACAAAAAATTATCTTGACACCGACGGGTCCATCACCGCTCCCGTGGAAAAAGGTCAGGTTTTAGGCAAATACACTCTTTCGTTGTCTGGAGAGACCCTGTGTACGGTTGACCTTGTAGCAAATAACGGCGTTGCGCTGTCCCAGCTTGAATACAACATCATGAAGGTCAAGTCGTTCGTAGGATCGTTCTGGTTCAAAATGGCAGTGGCTGCAGCGGTACTTCTTACGGTGGCTTATGTGACGGTGTACATTCTTGCAACAAAAAAACGCAGAATGAAGATAAAAAAAGTCTCACAAAAGGGAAAACGGAGACTTTGATGATTAATCCTTGTTTGTATTGACAAAATAATATCAATGTGGTAAAATTGTTGTATATTTTTATGGAGGACTTTAATATGTCTGGAAAAAAGCTTTGCGTTTCAAGTCTTGTCCTTAGTATCGTGGGACTGGTATTTTCATTCTTTCTTCCCGTTGTTTCTTATGCTTGTGCGATCCCGGGTCTTATCATCGGCATAAAAAAGCGCAAGAAAAATTACAGATCCTCGGCGGGGATATCTCTTAGCATTGTGGCTCTGTCTATAGCGCTTATAAACTCGGTTCTCGGCGTTGTAATGACGGTCAGAATGTTCTTCTCGGGAAAGCGGGACGAAGACTAAACGGCATTTTTCTGCCTAAAACAAGGCTGCAATCACATTTTGAACAGGATGGTCAATTTATGAAGTTATTTTCAACCAACCGCAAAACTTTGCACCGCGCTGCGTTTATTACAGCGGCGGCTGTTGCTGCGAGCGTTTTTGCAGGCTGCAACAGAAACTCCCGGTCAGGCGGCGAGTCCGTATCCATTGAGATATGGCACTACTACAACGGTTCTCTTCAGAATTCCTTCGACAAAATGATTGAAAATTTCAACAGCACAGTAGGTGCGGAAAACGGCATTACGGTAAGCGCCCACTCGCAGGGAAGCATTTCCGATCTTGAAACGGCGGTTCTTAATTCCGCCCAAAAACAGGTGGGCAGCAGTGAACTTCCGAATATTTTTGCTTCATATGCGGACACTGCTTATGAAATCGAAAAATTAGGTATACTTGCCAATTTAGATCTGTACTTTACTCCCGAAGAACAATCCGAATATATTGATTCCTACATAGAGGAGGGACGTATCGGCAGCAGCGGAGAGCTGTATATTTTTCCCATTGCGAAATGCACGGAGACCTTTATGCTAAACAAAACCGAGTGGGATGCCTTTGCCGAAGCAACAGGGGCATCAACTGAGGATATGCGCACTATCGAGGGTATTACCGACACTTCACGCAAGTACTACGAATGGACGGATTCACTTACTCCCGATATTGCGGGGGACGGCAAAGCTCTCTACGGTCGAGACGCGCTTGCAAATATGTTCATTATCTGTTCAAAACAGCTTGGGCACGAAATCTTTCATGTGGAAAACGGCTCGGTTACTATGGATCTGAACGAATCTGCAATGCGTAAAATTTGGGACAATTATTACGTTCCGTATATAAGCGGATATTTCCGCGCCGACGGTAAGTACCGTTCCGATGACATTAAGGTGGGCAATATTATCTCCCTTATCGGTTCTACTTCCTCTGCGGTCTATTTCCCGGACGAGGTCACGGACGCCAACGGCGCGCACAGCATAGATGCGGAAATTCTTCCTATGCCCGTTTTTGAGGGCGGTCAGGCTGTAAGCGTTCAGCAGGGCGCAGGAATGGTTGTGACAAAGTCCACCCCGGAAGAGGAAGAGGCTGCGGCGCTGTTCCTGAAGTGGTTCACCGAACCCGAAAATAACATTGCATTTTCTGCCGAGTCGGGATATCTTCCCGTCAAAAAGCAGGCGAACAATTACGATTACTACAAGGAAACCGCCGAAAAGCTGGGAATCGAAGTTGTCGGTACAAACGATATGGTCATCAAGGAAGCTTTTGAAAGAATTTCCCAATCGGAGCTTTACACAAGCAAGGCGTTTGACGGTGGACAGGAAGCGAGAAAGGTACTGGAATACAGCCTTGCCGACAAAGCTGCTGCTGACAAAACCGCTGTTGCAGAACTTACAGCGGGTGGTACGTCCCTTGAAGAAGCTGTCGCTCAGTACAATACAGATGAAAACTTCTCCGAATGGTACGCTCAGCTGAAAGCCGATATCGATGCTGCCGTAAGCAAATAATGGAAAGGAACCTCTGAAATGGAAAATAAGACCGTTGTTCTCGACGTACCGTACAAAAAAGCGGGACTTGATCCCGAAGGCTGCCATGCAGAGCTTGATCTGTACTGCGCCGGACCATATGAGGGCATACTTCTGAAAAAGCGTCCTGCGGTGGTTATCTGCCCCGGCGGAGGATACGAATACTGCTCCGAAAGAGAAGCAGAGCCTATAGCTATGCGGTTTGCCGCATACGGTATACAGGCGTTCGTTCTGCGGTACAGCTGCCTTAAGAAGTTTCCCACCAACCTTCTGGAAGCTGCTCAGGCTATGGCTTATGTACGTAAAAATGCGGCGGAATTTGGAGTAGACCCCGACAAGATCATGATATGCGGGTTTTCCGCGGGAGGACATCTTGCGGCAAGTCTTGCGGTACACTGGAAAAAATCCTTTATTACCGACGCACTCGGCGGCGAAAGCGGTCTATACAGACCGAACGGAGCTGTGCTTTGTTACCCTGTCATAACGGCAGGAGAAAAGCGTCACGACGGTTCTATCGTGAACATTGCCGGTGACGATGAGACTTTGAGGGAGCTTGTTTCCCTTGAAAAACACGTTACGAAGGACGTTCCTCCTGTGTTTCTGTGGCACACTGCCGACGACGGCTGCGTACCTGTGGAAAACACACTGATGTTTGCGGCTGCTCTTGCTGAAAAGAAAATTTCCTTCGCCTGCCATATTTTTGAAAGCGGCGCTCACGGTCTGGCTCTGTGCGACGACTGCACCGCAAGCGGCAACGAGCACTTCAACCCCGACTGCGGAAATTGGTTTCCAATGGCTGTTGACTGGATAAAATTACGTTAAAATAAAACGCTCAAAACCGATAGTTCGGATTTGAGCGTTTGCTTTTTTATGCCATATTTTTGTTAAGTTCTGCTCTCAGCCAGACTGTCGCGTCTGAAAAGAAGCGTTATGCACCAGATAGCCGCAAGTGCTACAAGCACATACACAACTCTGCTGAGGATCGCTCCTGTTCCGCCGAACAGCCATGCCACAAGGTCAAAGCTGAAAATTCCCACGAGACCCCAGTTAAGACCGCCTATGAC
>CAMWRN010000070.1 GCA_947176675.1 uncultured Clostridia bacterium
CTCCCGTACCGTCTCCTGCGGATTCCGATCATCCTTACCAGCCAGCAACTCTTGAGGGTTATGTTCTCTGTAAGGGTGCGTCCAATCCTGAGGGTGTTGCACGTTTTGCTGAGTGTACCGTTATTGCGGGCAGCGACGAAAACGCACAGGCGATATTCCGTCAGAAGAGAATGGAAGACGCTCAGTGGTCCGAAGACTTGGTTAACAGACTTCAGGAGATCAACGATCTTGCTAAACAGTACCCTGTTATAGACCTTGCTCCCGGCTGCTCTACCGACATAGCTTCCTACACCACCGATGGCGGTTCCGAAATCGGCATAAGAGCCGCATTCCACGGCACAGACTGGGCTACCACAAGAGAGTCCATCGCTGATACGATCATTATGCTCGTAGGCGAAGTAAACGATGAGCTTCAGGCCAAAGTTGCTGAAAGCTGATTCATCTAAAAATATTAAAACCGTCCGATTTTTGTCGGACGGTTTTTTGATTTGACCGTTCAAATATTATGAACAACTTTTAGGGCGAATCCACCAAAACCTCTGCCGAAACAGTGAGGTTCTCAAAATCAAATCTGTAGCGTATTCCCGCTCCGACATCGGTGACAGTGCGGTTTTCGGGGTCTGCCTCAAGATCTGTTCCCGAATATCTCACGGACACCGCCGAATCCTCGCCTATTTCGGGCAGAGGATTGTCAAAGAAAGCGATATCGCCCTCGGATTGTATCCCGTCCTCGATCTTAGATATCTCCACCTGATGTATCTGTTGGGGAGCGGTTTCCATTACTCCGCCGTAAAGCGTCACCCGAACCCTGTCCCCGAAATTCAGCCTTTCATCGGAGTGTACTTCTACTGCACCCTGCGGAAATTCTCCCTCGTCAGGTTCGGCAATATAGTAAAGTCCGTCCGCGCCGACACGCGTTATCGTTCCCGTAAAAGCAGTATAGGCAAACTCATACAGCAAGTCAACAATCTCATCGTGATCAATCGCTGAAATACGGTACACACGGGCATTTTCACCGAAGAAATCCGCATCTGCGCCGATCTCGGTGACAGCCATATCGGGCGTATAGGAAAAATAACTCTCGTCCCCGCTGCTGCCGAAGCCTATACCGAAGATCCTGTTATCGGCAGAGTACGCAAACAGTCCCACACTGTCCGCAGCCGTACAGACGGACTTATCGGCTCTTTCATATTCCATACTGTCGAAAAATCCTATTATTTCCGAAATATCCTCGGCTGTACAGTTCCTCAAAGCCGTATCGCTTACGATCGCATAAGAGCTGCAGTCTCCCAGTCTGATAAGTTCGTCCTTTGCGGCATTACAGGCCGTCAGTCCGATAAGCGTAAAAATAATGACCGCTGCGGCGGCAATAAGCTTTTTCATATTCTGTCCCCCCAATTTAATATTTTGGCATAGTACCTTATAACTTAATGATACACTTCGGGGAACGGTTTGTCAACTCGATTAGGTATTTCTTAATCAAATTGTAATGATGCTGTAATCAAAAAAGTTCCCAACTTTAGGCAAGTAACGATACAGAATACTTTCGTTACCGTGTAAGCCTTTTAATCGGGAACTTTTTATAGTATTAATCAATCAACAAGCTTGGGATCGAAGCTTTCTTTCCATGGGAGTCCCCACTTGTTGAGAGCCTCCATGAACGGGTCGGGATCAAATTCTTCTATGTTCCATACTCCTGCTTTATTCCACTTGCCTGTGAGTATCATCATCGCGCCTATCATGGCAGGCACGCCTGTTGTGTAGGATATCGCCTGTGATCCTACCTCGCGATAGCATTCCTCATGGTCGCATACGTTGTAAACGTAATACTTAATAGGCTTGCCGTCCTTTTTGCCCTGCATTATGCAGCCGATATTAGTCTTTCCCTTTGTGCGGGGACCCAGCGACGCAGGGTCTGGCAGGACAGCTTTAAGGAACTGGAGCGGAACTATCTTCTTTCCTTCAAAATCGATAGGCTCGATGGAAGTCATACCAACATTTTCAAGACATTTAAGATGCGTAAGATAGCTCTGTCCGAAGGTCATGAAAAACCGTATGCGCTTGATTCCATTTATGTTCAGAGCCAGCGATTCAAGCTCCTCGTGGTGAAGCAGGTACATATCCTTTTCGCCGATCTCGGGGAAGTCATACACACGCTTGATCTCCATAGGCTCTGTCTCCACCCACTTGCCGTCCTCAATATAGCTGCCCTTTGCGGATACCTCGCGGATATTTATTTCGGGATTGAAGTTTGTGGCGAACGGATAGCCGTGGTCACCTGCATTGCAGTCAAGAATATCAATATAGTTTATCTCGTCAAAATAGTGCTTCTGAGCGTAAGCGCAGAAAACTCCCGTAACGCCCGGGTCGAAGCCGCTTCCCAACAAAGCGGTAAGTCCCGCCTTTTCAAATTTTTCACGGTATGCCCACTGCCATTTATACTCGAATTTTGCTGTATCCTCCGGTTCGTAGTTTGCGGTATCCATGTAGTGTACGCCGCATTCGAGACAAGCGTCCATAATGGTCAGATCCTGATATGGCAGCGCAACATTTATGCATATTTCCGGCTTGAATTCTTTCATGAGAGCGGTAAGCTCGCTTACACTGTCTGCATCCACCTTCGCGGTAGATATTTTAGTTTTTGTTTTGCCCCGAAGTTTTTCCATCAGGGCGTCGCACTTGGATTTTGTACGCGACGCTATCATTATCTCCTCAAAAACCTCGGAGTTCTGACAGCACTTGTGAATAACTACGGAAGCAACACCGCCGCAGCCGATTATCAATGCCTTTCCCATTTGAACGATCCTTTCTCGCTGAAATGTTGAACCAAAGTTCACCATATCAGTATACCACATTTTTCCCCGCATTGCAATAAGCGCGGAAAACAATTTTTTGTATGTTCACAGCAATACCGAAAACCCGCACCCACCGATATTCGGAAAAGCGTGTTTTTCTGCCGATGTTAAGCTGCTAATAAATTTCACCATACACAAACCTGTTTTTTTGTTTATTATCACTATACTTCTTCCCGATCTTTTTCTCAAAAATACTGACTATTTATTAAAAATGCATTAATTTTGAAATAATTCCCTGACAGCTATTGTAATTTTTAAGGAAATAGTGTATAATGTAATTGTAAAAATATGTCCCGAATTTGTATTGCTTAAAATCTTAACACTTAATCAAAGATAAAGAAACGGAGGGCGGTCCTATGCCTGAAAATAACATCTTAAAACTCCCCGTTGACAGCAAGGTCTCAGTTACGGTCGTATCAAACGGCTCCGAAGCTTACGTTACGGCAGAACCTCCAGTAAACGGCGGCGCAGAGATCACTGCGGAAGCTATCATGCGCCAGCTGGCTGAATCGGGTGTTACATACGGAATAAATGAAGACGCCGTTAAAAAAATCGCTGATAAAAAGCTTTACGGCGACCGTACCCTTATCGCAACATGGAAACCGCCGGTAAACGGTATTGACGGCACTATTACCTATCATTTTGAAAAAAAAGTCGAAATCGCTCCTGTTGAGAACGAACACGGCTTTGTAGACTATAAAAATCTCGGTCTCGTAAGAACCGTTCACAAGGGCGATATCATCGCCGATATCACTCACCCGACCGAGGGCGAGCCCGGTTCGGACGTGCGCGGTAAGACCCTTAGGCAGATTCTTGGAAAAAAAGCCGCCTACTCAGTAGGCACAAATACAGAGCTTACCGAGGACGGTACACAGATAATCGCGTCCATCGACGGAAATATCAATTTTAAGAACAACGCTTTTGTTATCGACAATGTGGTAACGATCGCAGGCGATGTGGACGCTTCGGTGGGAAACATCAACTTTGTCGGCGATGTTGTTGTCAAGGGCGAAGTCATGGAGGGATTCAAAATATCCTCCAACGCCAATATTATCGTGGCGGGAAACGTTAACGGCGCGTCCCTCGAAGCGGACGGCGATGTTATCATCAAAAAAGGCTGCATAAACTCCAAGGTCGTGGCTCACGGTTCGGTAACGATCAACTTCTGCGAACGCTCCGATATCAAATGCGACGGCACGCTTACATCCTCAAACTTTGTTATCTGCGATGTTTACTGCGGTGAGTTGTGCATAAAGGGCAACGCAGGCGGTCTTATGGGCGGAAAATATACAAGTCTCAGCAGCGTTGAGCTTCCCAATATAGGTACGAAAAATTACACCCCAACACTGCTGACCATCGGCGATAACGCTATGCTTGCCGAGGAAAGAGACTCCGTACAGAAGGAGATCGAAAAACATCAGAAGAGCATAAATGAAGTAACGCTGATAATCAACTTCCTAAACGAAAAGAAAAAAGAACAACGCAGTCTGCCCGAAGACAAGGAAAAAATCCTCGGCAATGCCTGCCGTCAGAAGATACTCCTCGGTATGGAGATAAACAATCTGAAAAAACGTGTGGAGGAGATCAACATCACTCTTGCCAGCATACAGTACCTTTCGGTAAGCTGCCGCGGATATCTGTATCCGGGGGTAAAGATAATCATAAACGATGCTGTATTCAAAGCTGACAACGAATATGTCCGTACAAGGATAAGGCTTGACGAAGAGGGTGCGATCACCGCTGCACCGATGTGACCGAAAGGACCGACGCCATATGTCCGATATAGTAAAGAAACATATTCTTGTGGTTGACGACGTTCCCGCAAATCTTAAATACGCCGAACAGCTTCTGGGGGAAAGGTATCGGCTGACGCTGGCGATATCGGGAGCACAGGCTTTAAAGTTCCTTACAAAGGCTGAACCAGACTTGATCCTGTTGGATATTAATATGCCCGAAATGGACGGCTGCACTGTCCTGACCCGCCTTAAAGGCAATCCCGTTACGGAAATGATACCTGTCATTATCCTCACGTCCGACGCGGATACCGCTATGGAGGCGAAATGCCTGACTCTCGGCGCGGTAGACTTTATAAGAAAGCCTTTTGTGACAGAGATAATGCTCAGCCGCATCGAGACGCAGATAGAACTGAGCGAGTATCGCCATAAGCTGGAATACAAGGTAAACGAAAAAACTGCCGTGATAGAACGGCTTCAGGACGTTATGTCCACCTGCTTTGCGGAGCTTGTGGAGTCCCGGGACGGTACTACGGGCGGTCATATCAAGAATACCACAAGATACTTTTCCGTTTTTCTGGAAGAGCTTGCAAATCACGAAAAATACCGGCCTATCCTTACGCCTCACTATATGCGCAGTCTTGTCAGAGCAGCTCCTTTGCACGACATCGGAAAGATCGGCATAAATGACAGTGTGCTGCGGAAAGAATCCGCCCTGGACAAGGAAGAGTTTGAACATATGAAAACCCACGCCCAAATAGGCGGAGATACTTTCCAGAATATTTTCAGCTCCGTGGAGGGTGTGCATCATCACTCACAAATGGGCGCGGACGCTCTGGAGAGAATATGGGATACGATGGAGATACCCGAAAGCGCGGACACGGATTTCCTCCATATCGCAAGAGATATGGCTCTGTACCACCATGAAAGATGGAACGGAACCGGTTATCCCACGGGAATAAGCGGCGAAGACATACCTCTCTGCGCAAGGATACTCTCGATAGTGGACGTGTACGACGCGCTTACGTCGAAACGTTCCTACAAGGAAGCCTACAGCCACGAAAAGGCTGTAGAGATCATTATAAAAGACAGGGAGATATTTTTTGATCCGGAGCTTACGGACATTTTTGTCAGCATAAACGATAAGATAAAGGAATGTCTTCTTACCAAAGAGCAAACCGTCTGAAGCTTAGGAAAAGCTGTGACCTGCGTGTGGCTGCGCGGAACAACATTATTGAGGGGGAAAGCAGACCGCCGTGCGCGGTTTTGCGCAAGTATGCTGTGTATGACAAACATTTTGCTGACTTTGCAGATCACCTGCGTGGCGCTGATGTTCGTATATATTGTTTACATTGTTACTACAAAAGGAGCGGGCGCGTATTCGGTTCTTACCGCGGCGCTCGCTTCCGCGTTTCTGAACTGTTTTGCCTACACAATGCTGATCTTCGCCGACAATTTCGAAGCCGCAGTTGCAGTCAAGCCTTTCGATATAATGGGTTCATCACTGGCGATGTACCTGTTGTACTGGTTTGCCCGCGATACTCAAAAACTGAACATACCCAAAGCGGCAAGCATTTTGCTTTTATCCGCCGATCTGTTCGGAATAATAGCTTCCGCTTCGGACAGGGTCTTTCATCTGTACTTCAAAAGTATTGAGCTTGTGAGCCGCGACGGTGAGATACATTCCGCAAACGTTATCTATTCTGTAGGGTTCTATGTGCTGCTTGCTTCAATGATAATGAAAACTGTAATAATAGTTATTGCAGCAATATACGGCTGTGTTAAAGTACAGCGCTCAGACTGTTCGGGAAAAAGTGCATGGTCGCTTTTCACAGTTCTCCTGCCGATCATTGCAATGGGCGTGTACAACTTCCGTTTGTTCGGTGATTTTAATCCGTCGTCTATCGCAATGTGCATATGCTGCGTAACAGTCACAGCCGTGTTCTGCCGAGGAACAAAATACGATATGGTTAAAACGGCACGAGACAACATTATTGAATCTATGGACGACGCTCTTATCGTTACCGATAACAAGCTGAACATTGTTGACTCCAACCCTGCGGCAAGACGTATTTTCCCGCAACTTTCAGAGAGCGGCAGAAAAAAGACCGCCGAATTCGCACTTAACCTTATTTCGGCTTCCAAAGATTCGGAAAATTCCGAATTTGAACTTAACGGAAAGTATTATGAAAAGCATATTAAACATTTAGTCAACAGTGATGGCACAGAAAATGGATATTCGGTGCTGTTCATAGATGTTACCGACACTCAAAAATACGTTGACGGTCTTATCGACATGAGCCGAAAAGCCGACATGGCAAACAGCGCCAAAAGTGATTTTTTAGCGAATATGTCCCACGAGATACGCACACCCATGAACGCTATCGCGGGATTTGCCGAGCTGTGCCTTAAGGAAAAGAATTACTGCTACGCGGCAGACATCAAGATCGCCGCCAAAAACCTCGTTTCCATTATCAACGATATCCTTGACATATCCAAGATTGAAGCAGGCAAACTGGAGCTTGTACCGTCGGTCTACGACACGGGCGAAATGCTCAACGACGTTGTAAGCATTATTTATGTCCAGCTTGACAAAAAGAAAAATCTGGATTTCAAGATAGACATAGACAGACGCATACCTCGTAAAATGTACGGCGACGAAGTACGGCTTAAACAGATACTTATAAACCTGCTCGGAAATGCTGTCAAATTTACAAACAGCGGCTTAATAAGCCTTTCCGTAAAGGAGCTGAGCCGTATTGGTGACAGCGTTTCGATTATGTTCAAGGTATCAGACACCGGCATTGGCATCAAGAAAGATGACATACCAAAGCTGTTTGAGAATTTCCGTCAGGTGGACACACGCCGAAACCGCAGGATAGAGGGTTCGGGTTTGGGACTTTCCATTTCCAAGACCCTTGCGGAAAAAATGGACGGCTCGATAACAGTGGAAAGCGAGTACGGAAAAGGTTCGGTATTCACTGTAGTTTTGACGCAGAAAATTTCCGACCCATCGCCGATATCAAAGCTCGCTGCGAAAAGCTCTGTTTCCGAGGAGAAAAGCCGCACGCTGCACGCTCCAGAAGCTCACGTCCTTGTGGTGGACGACAACAAGGTCAATCTTAATGTTACCGCCCGCCTGCTGACAAGCTACGGCATAAAAGCCGATCTTGCGGACAGCGGCGCAGCTGCTATAGATATGATAAATGCATCGTACTACGATCTTGTGTTTATGGACCACATGATGCCCGATTTGGACGGCGTGGACACCACAAAGATCATACGCTCCCGCGGCGATGCCTACAGCATGGAACTGCCCATAATCGCTCTTACGGCAAATGCTGTCAGCGGCGCAAAGGAAATGTTTATGGAATCAGGCTTCAACGATTTCATTTCCAAGCCTATACAGATACCTCTGTTGGAAAAAATCCTCGAAAAATGGCTTCCCGAACAGATGATAACCTATACTGAAACAGACGGGATAACATCACGAGCGAACGTATCGGAAAATTTCGATATTTTCGGCATCGAAGAAGAAACGTATACCCGCAGTAATGCCGATCCTGCCGATGACAGCGATATCGTGATACCCAACGTTGATGTAATGGACGGACTGAAGCTCTGCGGCGGAAATATAGACGCTTATCTTGCTATACTAAAAACCTTTATGGAAACTGCTGAGGAAAGCATACTGCGTATTGAGACCTACGCCCACAACAGGGACTATAAAAACTACACCACGGAGGTTCACGGACTGAAAAGCTCTTCTCTTGCAATAGGCGCAAACGGTCTTTCAGAAATGGCAAAGGCTCTCGAACAGGCGGGAAAAGCCGAGGACTACAAGCAGATAGCTGAGGACACGCCCGCTCTGATCGCCCGTTTCTCGGAGATCGCGGAAAATATCAAGCCCTTTGTTGAAACGGAAAAATCTGATGTGGAAAACAAACCTCAAATCGGCGCGGATACCCTCAAAGCCGAGCTTGAAAAAGCACTTGAAGCTATCGACGAGTTGGATTCCCACGGCGCTATGGAGATTCTTGACGAACTTTCAGGCTGCTACTACAGCTCTGAGGTAAACGGTGAAATAGAAAAAAGCCGCCGTTACACCGACAATTTCGCTTATGAAAAGGCGGAAGAAACGATACGGCATATTCTGGAAATTCTATAGGAGGGATCCGAATGCCATTTTCTGCAAAGTCTCTTGATTTCATTTTTGAAAACTACATGAACGACAGCAAGGTTTGGTTCAACGATCACAAGGAGGACTACAAAAAATACGTGACCGAACCATTCGCTGAGGTGATAAGCGGTCTGACCGAAACAATGCTTGCCATCGACAGCAGCTTTGTTTGCGATCCGAAAAAGATATCTAGACTGTACCGCGACGCACGTTATTCCAAAGGCAAATCCGTTTTCCGAGATTACGTCTGGTACACTTTCGGACGTCCACGAAGTGAGGGCGGCGCACCGCTCGGTTTTTATTTCAGCATTTCACCCGACGGTTTCGACTACGGCTGCGGATTTTACAGCACATCATCATCGGTTATGGAGACCTACAGACGACTCATTTTAGAAGATAACAAAAGCTTCCGAATGGCTCTTGAAGCATATCGCAAACAGAATGTTTTCACGCTTTACGGCGACCTCTACAAGAGAAACAAATACCCCGAAGAAAGCGTAGAAAAGCAGGATTGGCTCAACCGCAAGAATATTGGCTTGTCCTGCGAAAGCAAAGATTTTGAACTGCTGTTCAGCGACAGGCTTATCGGAAAGCTTGCTGAGGATTTCAAGGCAATCGCGCCCGTGTACCATTTCTACCTTGAAACTGAAAATCAACAAAAATAACACTCGAATTAAAAACAGCGAGTAGAATTCACTTGTAATTCTGCTCGCTGTATTATCAAATTTTCTTAATAGTAAACTCTTTCAGAGCTTCAATGACCCTGTCCATATCCACAGGCTTTGAAACGTGGGCGTTCATGCCGGCATCCATAGCAGCTTTAACGTCCTCGGCAAAAGCGTTAGCAGTCATCGATATGATCGGG
>CAMWRN010000071.1 GCA_947176675.1 uncultured Clostridia bacterium
CATTATGATAGCGGCAGCTTTTCTGGCTGTGCATATAAAAAATAACCGCTGAATTATTTTAAAGAAAACCAAATTCCTCATGCTGACGAAGCTATTGGCAGCATGAGGAATTTTTAAGTCATTCGGCGTATTTTATTTAAGCTTGAAACGATCCGTTACATCATGGAGACGGCGCGCTTCCGAAACGACGGCTTCCAATTTTTCCGTATCCAATGAAACGGCGTTTGCGGCAGCGTCCTCCGAGAATCGTGATAAAGCTTCCTCCGCAGACCCTGCCGCGGAAATATATTCCTCCGCCGCGGACCTGACCTCTTCCATAAGCTCGGCGGCATTATCGGTTTCCGCGAATACTTCGTCTAGAATACGCGTTGTTTCCTTGGCGAGGGAAGCTCCTCCCGAAAGAGCCGAGACTGTCTTTTTGATAAGCTCCTCCGTGGACTTCGCCGCTTCCGAGCTTCTCTGCGCCAGCGCACGCACCTCGTCTGCGACAACAGCAAAGCTTCTGCCGTGTACACCCGCAGCCGAAGCCTCCACAGCGGCGTTCAGGGCAAGTATATTTGTATGGAATGCGATCTCGTCGATCTGCGAGATAACGTTGTTGATATCGTCGGCATAGCCGTTCACAGCAACAATCGTTCCGGCAAGTCCTGTAAGTTTTTCCCGCTCCTCGGAAAGCTTTTCCTTTACGTCGTTAAGGCTGTCGGATACCTTGTCGGCACAGGCGGAAATATCGCTGCGCTCCGTAAAAAATCCGTTCAGACTTTTTTCACTTTCGGAAATATTCGGAACAGAGTGCATGACAGTCACGCTGTCCGTATCGCTCAGTTTTTCAGCGCTGCTCAGTACTGAATCTGATATATCACGCACTTGCAAAAGAGCTTCTCTGAGGGAACGCTTCATATCTGAGATCGCTCTGCATATCACGGTAAAATCTCCGGGAAGTACGGTTTTGTCCTCGGACAAGTCGCCGTCCGCAGCTTTCGATACCATATCGGTCATATCATTTATGCAGCTGTTCAGCGCGGCAACGGTTTTGTTCAGAGCGTTCGCGACTGCGTATGACTCATCGTTTGTTTTGGCTTTCGGTACAGGCGATGTGAAGTCTCCGTCCGCAAGAGCAGCGATCCTCGCAGTCATTTTTCTGATGGGATTAAGCGTTCTTCCGAGAGTCACCGAAGTTATTATGCAAAGCACTGCCGCCAATAACGCGGAAAATACCGACGTCTTTACGATATCAGAAGTAAAGTCGGGCATAAGCTCTTCGGGGACTGCCTCAACGTGAACAGTCCAGCCGTTTCTGTTTTCCACGGGCGCACCGGCGGAATACACAGCGGAAGAGTTTGCAGCCTCGGAATGTTTTCCCGCAACGAGACCGTTTTCGTCCTCAACGTACACAACGCAGGATTCGCCCAGTGAAACAACATCGAACACGTCGTCAAAAAATCCGCAGCATATCGTGCATACAAGCACGCATCTATGATCGCTGTAAGGTTCCGAAAGAGGAGAAGCGTAGCACACAACAGTCTTTCCGTTACGCTCAAAGGGAGCGGTCATAAGCGGTGTTCCCGCAGCTGCGCTTTTTACGGCTTCGTTATCGCGGTAGTCGGTAACGCCGTCTATGGAGACAAGACTGTCCGCATAGGCTATGTCAAAGGTCATTTCTTCGGTAGTATAGTTTTTGTTGCGTATATCCAAAAGCCGCAGTCTGATCTCGTCAATGGCACGGTTAAAGGCAGCGTCGTTGTCTGAAAGGTCGTCGCAGACCGCTGTAACGGCTTCTATTTTTCCCGAAAGGGTCTCAGCAGCTGAAACCGCGCTTTGCTCAATAAGAGACTTGATGACCGTCTCGGCGGAACGTCTTGCGGAGGAGTATGAAATAAACGAATAGGCAGCAGCAGCCGCAGCAAAAAATGCCAGCATGACCGCTATAAGCTTAGTTTTAACGGAATATTTCAACCTATCGCCTCCCACAGTTCGACATTTTTATACAGAACAATTATACACCTATTTCCTTAGATTGGAAACATTTTTGTAATATTTTTCATGTAAATATTTTGTGAAAAAAACGACGTCCCGCAGCCTTGACCGCAGAACGTCGTTTTCACTATAGAAAGAAGGAGTAAAACAAGCTTAATTATTCGTCTTTCGGAGTTTCATCAAGTACTATTTTAACGTCAATATTTCCGTCGCTTCTTGCGAGAGTTACCGTCATTGTGTCGCCCGGCTGGTGAGAGTTTTTAGCTGCGACCAGAGCGTCGAAATCGGCGATATCCTTACCGTCGGCAGCAATTATAACGTCGCCCTCCTCAATTCCCGCAGCGTCCGCGCAGGAGCCTTCCTCAACGGAAGCAACAAGAACGCCCTTGTCAACAGGAAGATTGTAGTATCTCTTTACTGCCGATGTAATAGTAGTACCTGAAATGCCTAGCTTCGGAGTTGCAACATAACCCTTGCTCATGAGGGAATCCAAAATAGGCATTGCGTCGCTGATAGGGATAGCAAAGCCGATACCCTCGATACTGCTGCTTGCGATCTTTGATGAGGTTATACCAATGACCTCGCCCTTGCCGTTGAGAAGAGGACCGCCCGAGTTGCCGGGGTTAATTGAAGCGTCCGTCTGGATAAGGGTCATGGTAGCGGTCTTACCGTTGGAAAGCTCAGCTGTGATCTCCTTTTCAAGACCGGATATCATGCCGCCCGAAGCGGAAAGTCCCAGACCGAGAGGGTAGCCGAGGGTTATCGCTCTTTCGCCCAGCTTCAGATCGTTGCTGTTTCCGAGGACTGCGGGGATAAGACCGTCCGCATCTATCTTAAGTAAAGCAAGGTCGGTTGTCTCGTCGCTGCCGATGATCTCCGCCTTATGCTCAGAACCGTCGTAAAGAGTTACCGTTACCTCGGAGGCCTGTTCGGTTTTGGTGACAGTCTCGTATCCGCCACCGAAAAAGCTGAACGGATTGTCAAAAGGATTTCTGTTGCTGTTGTTCTGCCATGTCTGGTATGAGGTCTCGATAACGTGGCAGTTAGTGATTATATAGCCGTCGGAGGAAAGCACGATTCCTGTACCCGTACCTTTGCCCGATTCGCTGAACACAGATGTGATAAGCGTTACCGAGGGGGTGGCTCTCTGAATAACTTCCTCGTCGGAAACACTGTCCGCATCGGCAGTGTCGATGTTGAGAAGATTTCCGAGAGATGTATCGCTGTCTCCGTTGGCGTTCTGAGGAGCAGCTGTTACTGTTTGAATGGTTTCAGAGGAGAGACTGCTTTCATCGCCGCTGTCCGAAGCGCTTTCAGCCTCCATGGCAACTGCATTGTCGGAGGACATGCTGTTTGCCAGATAAGCTCCTCCGAAGCCCGACGCACCTCCAACAAGCACAAGCGCCAGTACTGCCGCAATAATCTTGCCCGCTCCGCTTTTCTTAGGTTCGGGCTCGGGAGAATAATTTGAGGTATAAGTATAATTATTGTTACCTTCGTACATAAAAGTTACCGCCTTTCAGCAACTCCGTCCTCGACTTTAGGAGGACGGTCCGTTTTTTGATTACGGTTATATAATAATGCACCTATGTGTAAATTGTGTGAAACCATTACGAAAGATATTTAAAAGACTTGTTGAAATTTGTTTTAAAACGGGTGAAGTTCTTTACCATCCTGTAATTTCCGAAATTTTCCCGATAAGCTTTTCCGCGGCTTTTCTGTGAGTGACCGCATTGGGGTGCCCGCCGCTGCCAGTGCCGTCGCTTTCAAGCTGACCGTCCAGCTCCATGGCAAAAATTTTTCCGTCGTCAAGCTTCGATACGGCTTTTTCTATGGCAGGGAAAAGCTCTGCGCCCATCATTCCCAGAACGCAGACAATATATGAGTCGGGATTTTTCTTCCGAACATTAGAGATAAACTTCCCGTATGCGGAAGAAAATTCCTCCTGACGTTCGGTAATGCCCTTTGTATAGCTTGCGTCATTCGTGCCAAGATTTACCACTATAACGTGGGGAATAAAGCTGCCGAAGTCCCAGGGGATATGTTCAAGTCCGAGAGTACTCTCAATGCCGATATCGGCGAAATCATAGAGCATTGGCATTATCCAGCCGTCGTTTCGGGTATCGTCCTTTGTGTCGCTTGACCACACGCCTATGGTGCTCCAGGAGATAAGATTGCAGTCCGCACCGAAAGCCTTTGCCGTAAGCACGGCATAGGTGATATCCGAGTTTTCTTCAGCGGTGCGGAAGTTGTCCTCGGCGGACTTGCTCTCTATACCGAAGCCGCAGGTTATGCTGTCGCCGATAAATTCCATGCGGCGGCTTTTAGGTTCGGAGGGACGTATTTCACCGTCCGCGGAAATATTCACAATACCCATTTTGCTGAATGAAGCTTCGGAAAGCTTTACAAAGCGGATAACGACCTCCTCATTTGTATCGCTTTCATAAATGGTGTAGCTGTTTGTGCCGGACTGTAGTGGAAAACGCATTCTCGGCTCGGATTCACTGTTTACAAAGACAGCCGCCCACGGTTGGAAAATTTCTTTCCAAGGCTCGTCCAAAACCCAGTCCGTCCACAGTTCGGCGGAAAGCTTAGTGCCGCTGAAAATAAATTCGGCTCCCGAGCGGCTCCAGCTCAGATATCTTACGGAGTTGTGAACAATAGTCCGTCCCAATGCGCGGACGTGCTTGTCGTCGGCAGGAAACTTATTCATGACCAAACGCCCTCCTCGTCAAGGTTTACATCAATATAGCCGTTGAAAAGCTCGTATACGTCGGGGTACTCCTTTTTTGTGCGGACAGGCTTCAGCTTCAGGTCTGTGAAGCAGTGCCTTGTCTCGCCCGTTGCGAGCAGCGCGCCTGTCTCCTTGTTGTATACGCGGTAGGTGACCGCCATTTTGAACCCGTTGAACTCTGATATTTTAGGAATGACTATCACTCTGTCACCGAAGCGGGCGGATATTTTATAGTCGCAGGAGGCTCCAAGCACTACTATCATAATGCCCGTTTCCTCCATTTTCGCATAGGAAAATCCGACCTTTTCCAGAAAGTCCACACGCGCGTCCTCGAACCACCTGATGTAGTTGGAGTGGTGGACAATGCCCATCTGATCGGTCTCGTAGTAGCTTACCCTGTGTTCGTAAAGACTTATTTTTTCCATAATGACGGTCTCCTTGCGGATATTATTATGCAAGTCCCAGGCTTGCGTAATATTCCTTATTAGTTTCTTCTATAATATCATCGGCAATAAAGTAAAGTGTTTCGCCACAGTTATATTTGCTTTTGCCGTTATAGGTCACGAACTCGCTGTACGTGAAGTCAAGCGTTTTCTTGGTGTTATTTTTGTACCGGACAATCACACTTACCGTACCGCCGCAGTAGGTATCCTTTTTTGTGTAGGCTTCGCCGAGCTTAAACTGCCGCAGATAATCAATTATCATTTCAAGCTGCTTATCATTTTTCACCACAGCCGTTGCTTTTGTTACGCCATATTTGTCCTCTTCGCTCACGGTATTGGTTATCTTGCCGCTGCCGCCTCGGATAACTGTTGTTACGTCCATAGATACATTTAAAAACCGCAGCTGTATCTCCTTGATATCGTCAGCTTTAAGGCTTGCAAACGGGAGCTCGCTTGTATTCGGTTCTTTGTCGGTAAGCTTGAATTCCGCATAACCGACGCCGTCTATCAAAACAGCGTAGTCGCCCTCCGTAAGCTTTGAGGTATCATAATATTCGGAAAGGTCAAAATTTAATGTTGTATATCCATGTTCAAGTGTCGTATAGGACGGAACTGTCTCAACGCAGGTATAACGTCCCGCAGCGTCCCACATATCTTTCCATTTGCCGCTTTCCTTTTTGAACAGATGAAGCAGGTCGGTGCATATCTTCACGGGCTTGTCATACTTGTTGCGAACAGTAAAGCTTACGGTGATATCGCCGCTTTTCAGGCTGTATTCGTCAAGCCAAGGAGTAGCCCGGATATTGTCAACGCGGAACGGAGCGGTATACGTCTTTCCGCCGACAGTCATAAGCGTTCTGTAGTATCCCTTGTATCCTGTTCCGAAAAAAAATTCCCCGCTGATCTCAAGCTTGTTTTCCTTATCGGGATATCCGGCTGCATATCCGAAATTCTCGCAGGTCTTCCAACCTGATACAGTTTTTTCCTGCACTTCAAGCTTGATGCCGTTTACAATGTTTTCTGCTTTCAGAGTATCCTTTTCGGAATTTATATCAACAATTATACTTACAGTAGTGTTTTTGGCGTTATTAGCAATATAGACCTCCTCCGACATTTTTACCTCAACTGGAGATACGGCTCTGAATACCGCGTAAAGATCTTGTTTCGTTTTGGAATAATTGCCGTTTTCGCCGCAGGGAACAACTATCCGGTAGTACCCTGTCGGCATATCTCCGTCCATGTATATATTAGGATAAAATGACACTGTAGCAGAATTGGGCGAGCAGTCGTCTGTTCCGTCGATAACATAGGCAATGTCGTCTACAGCGTATTTGGAGGACTTGCCGCACATTTTCCATTTGCCGTTTTCCCAGCGTTCCATTTTGGCGGGTTCTCCAACAATGTATTCCTTATTGCCGGATCTGCCGTTGTGCTTTACGGTTACGGAGATTTTTTCCGCGTCCGCAGAAATCCTTTCGTCACAGCTTGCCGTAAGAACCGCAGGTTCAGACTTTCCCGTATAGATACCCTTTCTGTCAAAGCTGTAGACAGTATCCTCAATCTGGAAATCGCCTGTAATGGGATATCCGTTAAGACAGTATTGCCTGTTTCCACCGTCCTCCAGCCAGCCTGTGTGAGGCAGACCGTCCAAATAATATCTTTTTCCTGACCAGCCTGTATAGGTGCCGATACAGTATCCGTTCAAAGAAAAACGATAATAAACTCCGTCTATATGGCAGCAGTCACTTGCGTACGGTACGTCCTCCGACAAATACTGCCAGCCGTTCTCATTGCTTACCCAGCCGGTGTATTTTGGCGTACCGGTATCCGAAGCCGTATCAGTCAAAGCAGATACCGTCCCCGCCGCTGAGACGGACATAATCGCCGCCGCAAGGATTGCTGCAAATTTTTTCGATGTTTTTTTCATATTAAATTCCTCCGCTTCTAAAATTTATTCTATAGTAAATACAATCGGGAGGCTTGAAATTTTTCACGCGGTACTATAATTATAAATAAAATTTTCCCAAAAGTCAAGAAAAGTTAAAGCGGGAAAAATTCTACCCGCAGTTGAAAAGCTTTCAAAATCTCGGTTATTGCTTTGAAGCGGATTTTACGCTATACTGTAATCATAGCAGCGCTGCCAAAATGTTTTAAGGAGGATTTTTTATGACCTTGTACATCGGAGAAAATCTTAAAAAGCAGAGAAAGCTCCGCGAGCTTACACAGGAGCAGCTTGCGGATATTCTGGGAGTATCCTTTCAGGCAATCTCAAAGTGGGAGCGTGGAGAGGGATATCCCGATATTGAACTGCTGCCTACTATTGCGGAATATTTCGGCATTACCACCGACGAGCTTATGGGTATGAAAGAAATTCGGGACTCTGCCGACGCGGAAAAAATTCTCAAACAACAAAAGGAAAATATGTCCAAGGGGCTTATCAGGGAAAATATTGAGCTTCTTGCGGAAGCGGTAAAGGTCTACCCGAACAATTACGAGTTGCTCGCGCAGTACGCCGTGAACCTTGCCTTTCTCGCTGTTGACAACCAAAGCGAAGAGTACCGCCAGAATAATCGGAAAGCCGCCCGCATAGCCGAAAGGATACTTGCGGAGTGTACCGACACCAAAATACGAAACCGTGTGCAGGCTGAGCTGTGCAATTATTACCTAAATTTGGGGGAGGCAACCAAGGCTCTTGAAGCCGCTGATAAGCTGCCGTCAATGTATCACGGCAGCGAGCCGATAAAGATGAATATTCTTAAAGGCGAAGACCTTGTTAGGCTCACGCAGTGGAACATTCATCACCTTACGAATGTTTTTTGCCAATGCTGTCAGCGTTTGGCGGATATGGACGGACAAAACGATACGGGGTATACTTGGGAGCAGAAAATTGAGATATACCGAAAAGCTATCGCAATGTTCGGTATTGTGTTCGACAAGGGAGACTACAATGTGTCCTTTCACAATCTTTCCTTTCTGCACCGCGATATTTCGATAATGGCAATGCGTGCGGGAGACTTTGAGCTTGCCTTGGAAAATCTCGAAAAGGCGGCGGAGTACGCGGCGGAGCTGGACGGTTTGCCAGACGTGAAGCCTCATGTTTCCCTGCTTGTAAACAAGCTGGAGTACAACTCCGCGCATAACGGCAAGAATTTCAGCGATACGTCCTGCAAAATGCTTTTGAAGCATTTGCCCGACAGCGTATTTGACGGCATACGCGACGACCCGCGCTTCAAGGCGGTGGAAAGCTCGCTGCGCAAATAATTAAAGGCGGAGATACGTTCTCCGCCTTTTGCTTTTGGGCTTTATTTGTTTTCCTGTTAAGCAAGGGAAGCGCAGATAAAGTCCGCGAAAAAAACAAGCAGGAAAAATTCTAATTAAGGTTGAATTGTTTTCGAAATCTCGGTTATTGCTTTAAAGCGTATTTGGCGCTATACTGTAACCATAGCGGCGCCGTCTAAAATATTTTTCGGGAGGAATTTTTATGACCCTATACATCGGAGAAAATCTTAAAAAGCAAAGAAAGCTTCGCGAGCTTACCCAAGAGCAGCTTGCGGATATTCTGGGAGTATCCTTTCAGGCGGTCTCAAAATGGGAACGGGGAGAGGTTTACCCCGATATTGAACTGCTGCCCACCATTGCGGAATATTTCGGCATTACCACTGACGAGCTTATGGGTATGAAAGAAATTCGGGACAGCTCCGAGGCGGATAAAATTCTCGATACCGTTCAGGAAAATTCCAGAGCGGGCAAAATCGAAGACAATCTGAAAATTCTTGAGGAAGCGGTAAAACGCTTTCCCAACAACTTCAGGCTTTTGGCGGAATATGCAAGCAACCTGTCCTTTGTCAACTGGGACAGAGAGGGCGAGCCCTACCGCAGGAATAATCTGAAAGCGGCAGCCATAGCCGAAAGGATATTGGCGGAATGCACCGACCCCGTAATACGCGACTGGATGCAGGGCGAGCTGTATCGTTTTTACGAGGGTTCGGGACAGCATGACAAAGCGATAGAAGCTGCCGATAAGCTGTCGAGCTTGTGGAACAGCCGCGAAATGACAAAAATGCATTTGCTTAAAGGCGAGGAGCTTATGGAATTTGCTCAGGGATTAGTTACAGCGCTTGTGAGCGCTATGTTTTCAACATTGTTTTACCTGTCCGATTTGGACGGTAAAAACGCTCCCCAAATGACCCATGAGCAGCGGATAGCAATACAGCAAAAGGTTATTGCGCTGTACGGCATTGTGTTTGAAAAGGGGGACTATAATTTTTACTTCCATGATGTGTGCCACGCGTACAGCAGCATTGCGGCAAAGGCTGCGCTTTTAGGCAATCGGGAGCTTGCTCTTGACAGTCTTGAAAAGGCTGCCGAATTTGCCGCGGCGGACGACGACCTGCCCGATAAAAAGCCTTATACGTCACTTTTGGTAAACAGGCTGGAGTATAATAA
>CAMWRN010000072.1 GCA_947176675.1 uncultured Clostridia bacterium
GTATTCATGTAAATTATTTTATGACAGTAAATTTTGATTTAACGCATTACGCACTCAGTAACAAATCTTTAGGCGGCGAAACCGCCGACTAAAGCTGGTCGAGCTGAACACAGCTCGAGAAGTCCAGAGGCGGAGCCTTTGGACGCCGTCCGCAGACGGCGAAATCCCCTTTTTGTTCCGAAACGGAGCAGGAGGTGAGAAATGGCGACAGCAATTTCGAGAATGGGCAAACACGACCGCCCCTCCTTGTAACGGTATGAAATACAGTAATCGTTGAAAACAGTCCGGTGGACTGTTTTCAACGCGATAAAGCTTTATCCCGTCTGAAACGTCACACTGTGACGTTTCAGAGATTTAATTTGCCTGAATACGTTAGAAAGGGGGCGCGGTCGTATCCGCTCCCCCTCGAAATGACTATCGTCATTTCTCACCCCTTTCACCGTTCCGAACGAAAAGAAGTTTCGCCGTCTGCGGACGGCGACCAAAGGGCGCTGCCCTCTGGACTTCTGCCGCCTTTGAAAAGGTGGACGAAACTTTTCCATAAGTTGTTTGTCAGATAGTGCGTTAAATCAAAATTTACCGTTCTGCTGCTTCCGCGTCAGTTAGAAACCGACATAAACGCCCGTATCTCCTCGGCGCGGCTCTTGCCCATTTCATATCCCTCCTGCCATACAGCGCGGAGAGTTTTCTCATCCTTTTCAAAGCTGTTCAGCTTATGTGACGGACGAAATATCAGCGCCTTTCCGCGGCGTTCAAGCTCGTTGCAAAACTCAATTTGCTTATTATAAAGCTTATGCCGCGTAAGCAGAAGCATTTCCACATTCGGGTATTTATGCCTGATAAGCTGGCTCATGGCAACGTTTCCCTTGCCGCACTTCTTTACGAAGCCCTCGGGCTGGGTAAGTATTATTACCACACGCGAGCATCCGTCCTTGAGAGCCTGCTTTACGCAGATCGGAGATGCAAGACCTCCGTCAAAGTAAGGCTTGCCGTCTATCATTATCGCTGGGAAATATCCCGGTATAGCGCAGGTCGCACGCAGGAAATCAAAGTTCTCGCTGTCCTCCAAAGCGTTTTTGAACTCGGCTTTTCCCGTTTCCGCGTTGGTAACTCCCACCAGACACGTGCCTGTGTAGCGTCTGAATTCCCCGTAGTCAAAGGGTACAAGCTCACGTGGAATGTCCCCGAAAACAAAGTCCAGACCGAACATGCTGCGGCACTTTCTGTAGTTGCCCACGCTCAGATAGCGTTTGTCGTTTCGGTATTTTTCCAGTATCTCAATGTTCCTCCCGAACTGTTTGGAAACATAGGACGCTCCGTTGGAAATTCCCGCCGAAACCCCCACGATATATGGGAACTCTATCCCCTCTTCGATAAAAGCGTCCATTATGCCCGCCGAAAATATCCCGCGGAAAGTCCCGCCCTCTAAAACAAGTCCTGTCATTTTAATGTTCTCCTTTCAACATTTGGTCGTAATAACCGAATGCTTTTTCGTATATTTCACGCGACTGCCGCTCATCTCCCCAAGACAGCGGATCGTCGGCATAAGTAAATATGGAAAACGGTTCTTCATCTTGAACACAGCCGGGCAAGCTTTCCCACAGCAAATACATTTTCTTTCCGAATCGTTCCGTAATACCGCATGATCGGCAGTACTCACTGAGTTCTTTCATCATCGCCCTGCCGAAACGTTCTTTGTCAAGATTGCTGTAATCAAACCGTGCTCTTACGCTTGCCGCAGCTTTTTCGGCATTTTCCATGCACTCAAGTTCCAAAAGAACCTCATCATTCGGATTTTCTAAAAAAATTTCGTCAAGCCGCCTGTTGAAAACATCGTCTGAAACAATACCCTCGCACAGTAGGATCGCATACGCCAAAAGTTCGTTCATAAATATATTCCTCCACTGTTGCGAAAAATATCTTTTTATGTTATACTATAAATATCTTATTAAGAATGGGGGCACACGCCGTGAGAAATAAACTGCTTGTAACAACGCTTTGCATATGCACCGCGGTGTGTACCGTTATCGCGGACTACGCCTATAACGGACAAGTCTACGATGAACGCGCCGCCGAGATCGCACGGTACGAAGCTCTTAACGCCGATCCGCACACCCTTTACGGCGGCTATACCGTTGAGGAGCTTGGCGAGGGTTACGATAAACCGTCGCCGGTTTTCGGAAAAGTTCTGCTGGATGTTCCCATTATCAGCCAGTACCCCGAACTGCCCATCGGCTGCGAGATAACCAGTGCGGCGGCGGTTTTGCAGTATCTCGGATTTGATGCCGACAAGCTTTATCTTACCGATAATTATCTTATCTGCGATGATAATTTTACATACGATGACCAAATGGTATCCCACGGTCCCGATCCCTACAAGGTCTTTGCGGGTGACCCCTACGATTGGGGCTACGGCTGTTTTGCTCCCGTTATCGCCGATACTCTCAACAGATATTTTGCGGACGTTGATCCCGATTATGAGGCAGTGATTCCGGAAGAGATAAATTCCGCCGACATCGAAAAGCTGTTGAACGAGGGCGTGCCCATGATAGTATGGGCAAGCCGAGGCATGAAAGCCTACAACTACCGCGAACCTGCTGAGTGGCTCCTCAACGACACGGGTGAACCGTTTACATGGATAGGCAATTCCCACACTCTTGTGCTATGCGGTTATGACGGCTCCTGCTACTATTTTATGGACTGCGACGGCAAGGACGAAATAACGCCTTACCTTAAAGAGCGTTTTCTCAACCGCTTCGCCGAGAACGGAAGCCAGTGCGTTGTCATAAAGATAAAGGACGGAGAAGATCAATAGGCGTAAATATGCGCCACAATATAAAGAAGTGAGAAGCTTAATGCTTCCGAAACAAACGCAAAAGCGGCAGCCCAAACTATTGTTACGACGGGCTGCTCTTTTATTGCCGCTTTACCTTTCGGAGCGGGAGCGTTCATTCCCTTGGGGGCCTTTTTTCCGAGTGCTTCAGCACTTCCGAATGTCCATACGTTTATCAGTCCGTGGACGACCAGCGCAATAATGCAGATGTAGAGACTATCGCTGAATGCGAATATGGAAAATACAAAATCCGCCGCTAAAAGCAGCAGAACATTCAGCAGCACCGTTTTTGAAAAGCTCAGGTCGGTTTTTGTAAGCTTTGTGAATACCCAAAATAGCGGCAGCAGTACCACTCCGTTAAGCAGCAGAAGCTGAATATTGCTCCCCACAACACTTGTTTTGTAAAAGAAGAACGAGTAGAATTCCATTGGAAAAGCGTTCCACAGGAACATCCACAGCAGCGCAAAGCCTATCGCTCCCAAAGCGAAAATCCCTCTTTTTTTCGGTGTAAACCAATCGTCCAGACGTTTAAACAATATGATCAGCCTTTCATTAATTTAAGTATTATTTTCGGGCATGAACCAGTAAGAGTGCATTCCCGAAAGCTGGGTGAGACTTCCCCGCGGCATTTGTACCGCGGCGTTGAACATATTCATGAAGTCACCGCCGCCCATTGTTTTCGGTTCCTTAAAGGCGACCGCGTTCTCGGGAAGCTCTCCTTTCGGAAGATCGTCGTACGTGGTGAATTTCCCTTTGAAAATCAGCTTCATGTTTTTGCCTCCATTTTGTTGTTTTGTATGAATGTCCAGATCGCCGAGCCGATTATTATAACATATCCTATAACGCTGAGCGGTACGGGAGTCTGATCAAAAACAATAAATCCCACGACCGCAGAAAAAATCACCTGCGAGTAGTCGAAAACCGACACCTCTTTTGCGGGAGCGTAGGAGTACGCGCCTGTGATGGCAAACTGTCCGCCCGCTGCGAAAAGTCCCGTGAGGATAAGTATGCCAATCTGCTTTGCGGACATGGGGGCAAAATCCGCAAGCACTATCGGCAGAGCCGCAGCGCAGGAAAATACCGAAAAGCAGAAAACGATAAGCGCGCTTTTTTCGCCGCGCTGCTTCATATAGCGTACCAGCGTATAAGCCGCTCCCGCGCCCATTCCTCCCGTAAAGCCGACCAATGAGGGGATAAGCTCCATATTGGAAAATGTGGGACGGATAATGAAAAGACTTCCCGCAAAAGCAAGGATCACCGCCGCCACCTGCGCGGGAGAGGTTTTCTCTTTAAGGATAATTATGGAGAACACCACCGCGAAAAACGGAGAAAGCTTGTTAAGCATTGAAGCATCCGCAAGAGCAAGGTGGTCCACCGCGTAGAAGTTGCAGAAGACGCCTATCGTTCCGCAGACTGCTCTCATAAGCATTGCAACTCCGCAGCCCTTTTGTATCTTCAAGGGCGTGCGGCTTTTAAACAGCATGACCGCCGCAAATATCGCCGCTGCAAAGTTTCGGAAAAAGCTTTTCTGTACAGACGGCAGGTCTCCTGCCAGCCGCACGCAGGTGTTCATTCCAGTAAAACACAGCGCCGACAGTATTATCAGGAGCACTGCCATATTCTTTTTGCTGATCTTCAAAAGCTTCAATATCCTTTCACGCTGTATTGGAAACAAACTTATTTCCGCCAGATCCGACGGAATGTCTCCATTACCTTTTTCATATCAATGGGTTTTGTCAGATGTCCGTTCATGCCGCACTCAACGGATTTTTTCATATCCTCGTCGAATGCGTTTGCAGTCATGGCGATTATTGGTACCATTGCCGCGTCCGGTCTGTCTGAGCCTCGTATACGTTTTGTGGCTTCTATGCCGTCCATAACAGGCATACGTATATCCATAAGTATTGCGTCGTAGTATCCCTCGGCGGATGCTTCAAATTTTTCGGCGGCTTCAAGACCGTTCGCCGCGGTTTCTGTTATGATACCCTCCGCGCCGATAAGGGTGCAGGCGATCTCCAGATTAAGCTCGTCATCCTCGGCAATAAGTATTCTCTTTCCCGAAACGTCTGCAATGCCGCTTACGTTCTCGTTGGTTTCCGCAGGAGCTTCCGTGACCTTCATGGGCAGGGTGAAGAAGAATTCCGAACCCTCTCCCGCAGTACTTCTGACTTCAAGAGTGCCTCCCAGCAGTCTTACAAGATTGCTGCATATTGCAAGACCCAAACCTGTTCCGCCGTATTTTCTCACCGTATCCGCGTCAGCTTGCTCGAAGCTGTTGAATATTCTGCCGAGGTTTTCCTCGCTTATGCCTATTCCCGTGTCCTTTACCGAGAAGAACACGTTTACCGTACCCTCTGTTTCGGATTCGGTTTCGGTAACTTTCAGATGTATTCCGCCGCTCTCCGTGAATTTTACGGCGTTTCCCAAAATATTCACCAGTATCTGATTGAGCTTCAGGGGATCGCCCAGCAGATGCGGCTTTTCGATATCCGTCTCCACACGAAGCCAAATGCCCTTGTTTTCGGTCTGTACCCTTATCATAGTATCGAGTCTGCCTATAAGCTCGTCAAGATTAAGGTAGGTTTCCTCGGAAGTCATTTTTCCGCTTTCGATACGTGACATATCCAAAATATCGTTGATAAGCGTCATCAGATAGTGAGAAGAGCTGTCTATCTTTTTAAGGCATTCCATGGCGGCGGAGTCCTCGTCCTCGTAGGACATGGCAATAGCCGTCATGCCGATTATGGCGTTCATTGGCGTTCTTATCTCGTGGGACATCTTCGACAGGAACTCGCTCTTGGCTTTGCTCTCGCGGCTCGTTCTGGATTTGGAGATATATGCCGAAATTACCTTGGTAAGCTCTCTCATGCAGTTTGTTACAGACTCGTCAGCCTCGTCTGTTCTGCACTCGTATACTATCACGCCCGATATCAGGTCGTTGTCAAGCATGGGAACGGAGTAAGCAGTACCGTCGGCAATAGCTTTTCCCTTTCCGTGAACTGCGTCCCTCTCAAAGAAAGCTGCGTCGGCGATCTTGCAGTCAACGCTCTTTAGTTCGCGTTCAAGTGTAAGGTATGAGACCTTTCCATAGGGGTAGGTCTTTATTTCTATCGGAGCCATTTCCGCCGCGCACCATTGATATGATATCCTTAGCGTATAGTAATCCTTATTCATGTCGAATATGATTATCCTCTGCATATCGAGGAAACGTCCTGCCTTGCTGAGTAGAGCCTGCAGCGCTGCTTCAAAGTCCGAGGATTTCTCGAAAATATTGAAAGCGAACGCCACGATATCCGTGTTGTACTCGTTTTCCGCGATCTCGGGACGTACCGGCGGAGCAAAGTTGTGTATGCCTTCTGACTTGAATTCTTTCACGAATTCCTCTCTGCCGCTTACCTCGTCGGCAAAAACTATTCCGCCGAACTCGCTTTTGAAACGGTACGCCGCTTCGGAAGCAAACCTTGTTTTAAGTCTTGAGGAGGACAGCGGTTCGTCGGAGTACTTAATGTATGCGCCGATAACGCATTCTATCGAAACGTTTCCGCCGCTGTAAATTTCGGAAATACCGTCCATAATGCTGCGGAAAAGAGTCCTTGCCTCGTCTCTTGAATTAAGGGGCGTAAGGAGAATAAATTCGTCCATCATTCCGCGGTAAACGATGTAGTCCTCGGGAACGACATTTTTTATTACAATTGCGGCTTCCTCCAAAACTGCGTTGCAGAAGGTCAGACCGCAGGCGCGGTACATTTTTTCCATGTCGGCTATCCTTACGATAGCGGAAATGTACGGTTTTCCCTGCATATCGAGAGAAAATCCCGACGCCAGAACGTCTCCGTAATCACTTTTGTAAAGATTTGTGACGGGATCGCGGCGGGTCTTTTCAAGCTGCTCCATTTCAAGCTCTTTTTCTTCCGTAACGTCCTTGCAGCTCGCTATCATGCGCAGCAGCTTTCCGTCAGAGCCGTAAACGCTTTTTGCTTTCAGCATTATCCATACATACCTTTCGGAATCTATGTACTTCCTGAATCTGATGCACAGCCCCGCTTTGTGGGCAGCTCCGTCCAGGAAATCTATCATCTCGGGGATATCGTCGGTATGGCAGACCTTTCCCGCTGAAACGCGAATTCTGAAATTTTCAAATTTTTTCGATTCGGAAGTATTGCTTTTATCTCCGTCACGTTTTTTGAAATTGTACAGATACAGCGCATCGTTTTTGCAGTCATATTCGAGAATGCTGTCGTTTGAGCTTTGCAGCGCGAGAAGATACCGTTCTCTCTCGGTGGCAAGCTCGTTTTGATTTTCAATACGCTTTATGCTTAATTTGTTAAGCGCGCCCGAAAGATCGTTGATCTCGGATATGCTTGTTTTTACAGGTTCGATAAGACCGTTTTCTCCTGCCTTGTTTACACTGTCCGCAAGAGCCTTGACAGGTTTTATCAGTCTGCCCGAAGATATGACAACAACTATAAATCCCACCACAGCCGAAAGCGCCGCTGCAATAATTATCTTAAAGTTTATCGCGGAGGTATCGCTGTAAATTCCGTTTTTGTCCGAAACGGCGGCTGCGAACCATCTTTCCGACGCGTACGGGGAATTGTCCGGGTAAAGATATATCTCGTTCACCGCGCAGTATGCCTGTGCGCCGTTTATTTCAACATCAGTTATCTCCATAAGAATGCTGCTGTCTGAATCCTTAAGAGCCACCGACTGTTCCGCGTTGTGTTCAAAACCGTTGCGAGTGTTGGAAACAACCTCCACATTCACAAACACTTCTCCCGATTCATAGGTCATAAGCGCATAACAGCCGCCACCCTCAGTGATCTCGTCGGAGGGCATCTGCTCCGCTATCATTTCAGCCGACACGGCGATGCCTATCGCACCGAAAACAATATCCTCATAAATAAGGGGCTGTGAATAGGTAACAATGCGCTCCGTCTCGTATTTGCTTCCGCCGGAGAGATAAAAAGGTCTGCTCCAGTAGCCGAGATTTTCGGGACTTGCGTAGGGATAATCATATCCGGCCAGAACAGGCTTGAAAAAGAAATCCATATCCGTTTCATCCGGTGTGTATCTGTATTTGTCCGTCCAGTAGATATCGAGAGGAATGGAGTATTTTTCCGAAACGGAGTTTGAACCGCGCACCATCATGATATCCGAATAATCTGAGGGATTGTACTGCGGGTCGCCGTCGCTGAAGAATACTCCCCTTAACTGTGCCGGCGAATCGCCGTCGGGTCTTGACGCGGAATCGGACAGCACTATAAACGCTCCGCTTACGGAGTTCATTCTGAGCGTTTCGAGCAGGTTTTCCGATATCTCGTCGATAAACTCGGAAGCGTACTGATCGTTTTCCAGAATATCCTTTCCGCGGACGCTGTGATTTGCGGCGATCCTGTCAAGGATCCTGCCAGCCCTGTTGTTTACTCCCGTAAGACCGTTCCACCGCTTTGTCATCTCGGCCTCCAGATATACCGAGCATTTTGAAGCGCTCTGGTCGAGCAGCTTTTCGCTTTCCGCGTTGATGTCACGGAGAGTACCCGTAAATGCAAGGACGCAGTAAAATATAACTGCCTGAAGCAGCACTGCCGCAGATATCGGTATTATCAGGCTGCGCATTAATGGCGCTCCCGTATTTTTTCCTTTTTTAAGTATATTTTTCATAGCATCTTCCTTTTTATGTAAATGCGTTTGCATATAACTTACCATAATGAATTATACCACAATACGGTAAAAATTACAAGAGGGTAAGTGACGAATAATTAAAAATCTGCGGCGCGGGCATTTTTCCCGTTCTTGCAAAAACGTCCGCTGTATGGTATAATACATTAAAAGGAGGCGGAAGTATGCGTACAGTATCGGAGGAAAAGTTTGATACGGGTAACATTGTTACAGAAAACTCCGTAACGGAAAATTCCGTCAGGGAGATAGGCAGGAACAACCGTGTAATGCTTCTGGATATGCTTCGCGGGTTTGCAATAATATACGTAATGCTTTATCACCTGCTCTACGACCTAATATTTTTCGGCGGAATGAGCATACCGTTTTTCTTTTCGGACTCTATGGAAATTATCCACCGTTTCTTTCTGGTGATACTTTTCTCCGTTTCGGGGATATGCGCGGGATTTTCAAAAAATGTTCTGAAAAGGGGTGCCGTTCTTTATCTTCTGGGGGAAGCTCTGACGCTTATTACGGCGGCGTTTATACCCGACGAGACTATTGTTTTCGGAGTACTCTCCTGCTTCGGAATGACAATGCTTATCTACGGCGTGATATCGCCGATACTGAAAAAGATACCCGACCCGATTATTTTTGCGGTGTTTGCAGTCCTTGCGGTGATCTTTACGGATTTTTACCGAACAGGCAGTTTGTTCATGATTTTCGGCAGGATACATCTTAACGTCCCCGATGATATTATGTGGCTGTACCCGATAGGCATAACCTCGTACGATTTTCATTCCGCGGATTATTTTCCGCTTGTTCCTTACGGATTTATTTTTCTTGCTGGGACGGCTCTGTCCGATCTTGTAAAAAGCGGCGGACTTCCGAAATTCTGTTATAAGGCAAAGCTGCCTGTCGTGAATTTCTGCGGGAAGTATTCGCTGTGGTTTTACATAATTCATCAGCCGCTGTTTATGGCAGTGACTTATTTGGTTTGCAGGTGAGAAAAAGGTGCGAAGCAAGCCGGTCGAGATGAGAACAGTCCGCCAAGTCCGGAGG
>CAMWRN010000073.1 GCA_947176675.1 uncultured Clostridia bacterium
GCAGCAAGCTCGCCGTTGTTCAAAGACTGTACCCCAAAAGAAATTCGGTTCACCCCTGCCGATCTTATATCGCATAGATAACCTAAGTCCGCACTGTCGGGATTGCATTCCATGGAAATTTCCGCGCCGTACAAAATATTCGCCGCCGAAATAATATCCGCGATCTGCCGTGCTTCAAGCAGCGAGGGAGTTCCTCCGCCGAAATATACGGTGTCATATTTTCTTCCCGCCGCCTTGATATTTCGTATCACCGCGCTTACATAGTCATCAGTTCGGGACGTTTCCGTCTGTTTTGTTTGCAAGGCTGCCGAAAAGAAGTCGCAGTAAACGCACTTTCTTTTGCAGAACGGCACATGAATATACAGACCTACAGGCTGCACAGCTTTTCACTCCTTAAAGTTTAACTTTCATCAATCCATGCTCGGAGCAAAAAAAGTACAGCTCCGCGCTGCCTGTTCCCGGTAAACGTACTGCGGCATCCTGTTCGGGATAAAGCCGCTGCAAATACACTCTGTCGCACCCCGCAAGCGCGGCAAATGTAATATAGTGTGACTTCTTCATCTCATGGGGAAAAGTCACGTAAAGTTCATCGTCAATGTTCTCAATTTTGGGTGTATGTCCCTCATCGGGAGCGGCGGCTTCAAGTGGAGAAAGCTTTCTTCCGCAGCAGGATATTTCTCCTGCCGAAGCCGCTGTAAAAATGTTCCCGCAGTCTTCGCACACGTAAAATTTCATTCGTTTCATATTTCCTCCGTTCTGACCGCAGGGGTTCAGCTCGCCGTTCAAAAGAGTTTCAACAGGCACTCCGAACAGGTCGGCAATACCGTTTAGTACGGAAATGTCGGGACAGCCCAGTCCACGTTCCCACTTTGAGACAGCCTTGTCACTGACGAAAAGCCGTTCGGCAATTTCCCGCTGAGTCATTCCGCGTTCGGTTCTTAGCTGTCTGAGCAGCATTCCCGCCTTTTTGCAGTCCATAAAAATTTTCCTTTCGGTTTTGGTGTGATAGGATTAGTATAACATGAACGTGCGCCGCCGTCAATAAACGGAGCGTAGAGAATACGGTAAATTTTGATTCAGCGGGAAACACCCGCATATCCCGCAAATTGTGAAAACGTGACAGAAAAGCCGTTCCTTACAGAAACATACCAATATAAATCAAAATTTACCCATTCCGAAAATTACATCGAAACGGGTAAATTATACTTTATGATTTATCTCAGAATAGACTTTTTCTTCTTCTTTTCCTCATACAAAACATCGTCCGCTTTGGCAAGTATCTTTGAAAGATCCACATCCTTACCGCACTTGAAAGCGTACACGCCAACGCTCATATGGACAACATACGGTTTGGTGTGAGTAGCATTGAAATTGACAGTGGACTCGTCTATACGTGAACGTACGATGGAAGCTATCTCGCCGCCGCCTGAATTCTCAACCATAGCCAGCACAGAGAACTCATCGCCGCCTATACGACCGATAACGTCCGAGCTTCGGAAGGAATCGTGAAGAATCTTAGCCGCATTCTTGATGGCAAAGTCGCCGTCCTCGTGGCTGAAGGAATCGTTGATGGTTTTTAGACTGTCCAGATCGGCAAAGACGATAAGCGCGTCCCGCCCTTCGTTCATGGGAGAACTTATCAAACTGTTTGCCTGAGCAAAAAATCCGCGGCGATTGTATGCGCCCGTAAGCACGTCAAGCTTGGAAATAGTGTCAAGCTGAATGTTCTTTTCCTTGATCTGCATAAGCGTCCGCTCAAGCTCCTGCTGGATATTTTCCTTATCCTGGATAAGCCTGAGAATTTTCATAGCAGCGCAAAGCTGAGCCGACAGCGAACTTATATAGTAGAAATACTCGTACTCCAGCTCGCACAGGAAAAGCCCGTAGTGATCAGCATTGAGGAAGATCGCAGACAAAACCATTGTAAACCGTCTGTCATCGGGCATATATCTGTGGTTGAACAGGTTGCGTATGGACAGCTCCTGATCTTCGGCGGGAATTACTTCCCACTTGTCGCCGTTGTGGCAGGATTTAAGCAGCACTCTCGGAGGCGGAACCCATTTTTCGTCCTTGCCCAGCGTAATTGTCTCCGGGAAAATGTAGATATAGCTGCTGGCAACGTTTAGCCTTGTCAGCTTGTCGGTAACGGATCCGTATCCCAAGTCGTCGTAGCTGTCAAAAAGCAGCATATCCTTTGTGATCGAATTGGACTGCCACGTCAGGAATTCCACGTCTTCGATACGCTTGTTGCTGTAGATGACCACTGCCTGCATAAGTATCTGATACATTCCGATGAACATGGATTCCATTCGGCGCTTGTCATCGGTATTTTTAAGACCCGCCGAAAAACGTCTGCTAAGGTAATCTATGATCGTGCACAATTTGTCCTGCTCGACGATCTTCATGGTCTGCGGCGTGAGCAGATCCTCAAAAGCTGAGGGGATATATTCCGCAGCTTCTTTTGTAAAGGTAATACCGCCTTTGTCGTCAGATTCAAGCAGTCTGAACACGGTCTCAAAATACTCTTCAAATGCGGGCTTTACTTTATCGAGCAATTCACTCGCCCTATAGTTTCCGAAAATGTATTTGATCAACGCCGTTATGGTCTGAGAATCTGAGCGGCACCAACAGTGATTGAATACGAAAACATCGTCGGTATTTGAACCCGAAACCGCCGAATCTCCCCGGCAGCCGCAGGACTTGCGCTTTACCATTGAGGAACGCACAAGACGGCTGCTGAGCTTGCCCGACTTGCGAAGCTCGACACACTCCATTACTGCATCGTAACCCAATTCAGCTGCATCGGCACGAACAGTTGTAAGCGGAGGAACAAGATTTACCGCCACGGGAGAATCGTCAAATCCCGTAACAAGAATATCCCTGCCCACTTCAATGCCGCGCTGTTCAAATACTTCATATGCGCCGCCCGCCATAGCGTCGTTTGCGAAAGCTATAGCTTCAAGATCGGGGCAGCGGTCAAGCAGCTCGTTCACGACCTTTTGGCTGTACGGAGAGAATCTTCCGTAAACTATCCTGTTTTCGTCCACAGGAATACCGTGCCTTTTAAGCGCGTCGGTGTAGACTTCAAGACGCTCAATGGCGTCGCCGTTGGTTTCGGGACCGCTTACAAATCCGATCCTTCTGCACCCGTGTTCGTCGATAAGATGATCCATACACTGTGCCAGACCGCTTTTGTTGTCAAAGTATACCGAGGGATAGCCTTCGATCTCGCAGGCTATGGTAATAATAGGAACATTTCCCATACCTTTAAGAAATTCTTTTTTTCTTTCATAGGAGAGACTGCTGCCGATAGTTCCCACAAGAACCAAAAGCACGTCTATATCGTCGGGGAAAGCGTAGGAAAAGAGGGTATTATACTGATATTCGTACTCGGTCCTTTTTTTATCGGCATACACTGCGTCAATATATCTTCCGGGAAAAATAATGAGGTTAGCGTCAATTTCTTTAGCTCCGATTATAGCTCCCCGGCAGACAGCAGATGCAAAATCGTCCTCCAAGTGGCTTATCATCAGACCTATGTTAAGTCTTCTCTCCATTGCGGAAATTTCCCTCCCTCTTCAGATTCACGGGTAAAAATAATTAATACGGAAAATTTGTATATGTTTCACATATACATTAAGATTATATCATATAATTTATTCAAGTTTATAGCAAGATTAATAACAAAATTATTAATATATTAATACTTAATCGTTTAAATAGGAATTTGTGGAATTTATTTGGATAATATCGGCAGTGTAACCGTAAACGTGCTTCCCTTTCCTGTCTCGCCGGAAGCCGTAATATTTCCGCAGTGAAGCTCCGCGATCTTTTTTGCAATAGCAAGTCCCAGACCTGTTCCCTCGGAGCTTCTGGACTTGTCCGCCTTGTAGAATCTGCGGAAAACGTTGTCCGCTTCTTCGGGAGTCATACCCCTGCCGCTGTCCCTTACCGATACTGTGACAGTTCTGCCGTTTTCCGTCAGGGATATCGCTACAGTTCCGCCCTTTTCGGTATACCGCACCGCATTTGAAATAAGATTTACCCAAAGCTGATAAAGCAGTGATTCATCACCGGCGAAAGAAACCTCTTCCAGATCAATGTCAAGGTCAAGGGACTTATCCTCCCAGCTTTGCTGCAAAAGTATGACCGCCGAACGTATCTGCTCGTCAAGGGAGAAGCGTTTGCGTTCGGGAGAAATTCCCCTGTTTTCCAGTTCCGAAAGCTTCAGCATATCTGCCGAAAGCCGTGAGAGTCTGTCGCTTTCCGCAATTATTATATCGGCGTACTCCGCCCGCTGTTCGGGGGAAAGCCTGTCGCTTTTCAGAAGCTTTGCGTATCCTTTCAGAGAAGTAATCGGCGTGTTGAATTCGTGGGAAATATTGCTGACGAACTCCTTATGAAGGTATTCGTTTGCGGAAAGCCCGCGTATCATACTATTGAAATTCTCGGTCAGCTCTCGTATCTCGCCGCTGCCTTTCGGTTCAAGCTGTACTGAAAAATCTCCCTCGGCAACTTTTTTCGACGCGTTTGAAATACGTTTGATAGGCTTCGCAACGTTGACCGAAGCAAGAACGATAAGCACTGTTCCGAGAGCAAGAGGTACCGCAACGTAAAATATCTGCATCCCCCTAAAGTCTGCCATGGGGCCTCTCCGTTTATCGGGACGAAGCATTATCCATTTTTCCTCCGCCGCAAAAACCGCAAACATTGCTCGGTCGTCCCTGTCGGGCATTTTTGAAAGTATCTCCCCACGCTCCAAAAGTTCGGTATCCATTGGTGAAAGAGGAAAATCCAACTCGTCAAGACTGTTCAGCACTGTTATTTCCGTATCGCTTTTTGCGAAAAAGGACGCCGCTTCCTCCGCGGTCATCTCGCGGCTGTTTACGAGATTCTGAATATTCCGCGCCGTTTCAGTTATGGAGGAATGAGCGTCCCTCCTTATCTCGGGACCTTTTGCCGCGTTAAGTCCCAGCGCCGGGATAATCAGCGACAGCGCAAACGTCCCTATAAAAACCACGAGAAACCGCATATAGATCGAACCGAAAAATTTCTTGATTTTTGATTTCATGCCGCTTTGTCCTTTCAAAATTGGTACAGGGGAGTACCGTAATACTCCCCCGAAAAATTATTTCAGCTTGATCGGTCTGAGGATCGAATACCCCGTGACTTCGGGATAATGCCGCTGATAGCACTGGCAGGCGTCCTCGTTCCATTCGTATTTTCCGCCGCCGAATTTGCTTATGTCGTAATTCCAAGCAAGGTCTTCGACCCTGCCCATGACCTCGCCGTTGTCCTTAAGATAGTCGAACGTTGGGTGGAAGAAAACCAGATAATAGCTTGCGGGAATTTCCCTCAGTTCAAATCCATCGGGAATTTTTCCGCTGTAATCAAGAGGCACGCCCATTCCGTAAAAATACTTGTGTTCCCCGTTTACATTCTTCCAGCCTGCTGTGTGTCCCGTAACGATAATATCGCTTACGTTGCTCAGGCTGTCGATGGTTCCGCAGACTGAATCGCAGTCGCGTCCCTGCCAAAATTCACCGTAGTTTTTTGCATTGTCATCCCAGATGCCAAGGTACTTGTGGGCGGGGATAAATTCGGTTTTTACGTGGGCTTCGGTAAGAATAGTTTTGCTCATAGTTTTTTCTCCTCTCAGGTTTTGGTAATATTCGGGAAATAAGACCACCTGACGCACGGAAAGCGGTATAGGAACGGGTTCTCTCCGATAGGACGCTGGTGTGCACCCGAACGCCGCCGAGAAAGCTCTCGTCAGAGCCTCCTGCGAAGAATAACCGCACCTTACGGCAATATCAATGATACGCTCATCGGTGTCGCGGACAGCCAGAGCCGCAAGCCTGAGCCGTCTGCCCGCCACGTAGCTTTTTATGGTCATACCGGTGATTTCGTGAAACCTGACCGAGCAGTAATATGGTGAATACCCGATTTGCTCCGACATTTGCAGCAGCGACGGATTTTCGCACAGATTGTCTTCGATCCAGTCGATCATTTTCTGTATTGCCTCGTTCCATTCGTACAAGCGGTTCACCTCCCTGTAAAAAATATACCACATATCCAAGAAGAAAGTCTTGATTTAAGTTGTGATATTTTTGTCCTTTTTAACCGCCTTGTAGCCGAGTCCCTTGACGGTGACGATCTCAAAGTCAAGGGAGTTCTCGAATTTTTCCCGAAGCCGTCTTATGTGAACGTCCACAGTCCGCTGAGTGCTGTCATTATCGTAACCCCATATCTCATCCATAAGCTGGGTGCGGGTGAATATCCTGTCGGGCTGCGAAAGCAGCTTAAAAAGTATTTGAAATTCTTTATTCGGAAGATATACCGTTTCTCCCGAACTGCTTGCGGAAAAGGTGTTGTAGTCCAGAACTGTGTTTCCAATAGAAAGTCTTTTCTCGCTTGCCGTACCCGCACGTCTTAAAAGCGCGGCGGCGCGAAGAAGCATTTCCTCCATATCGAAAGGCTTGACCATGTAGTCGTCCGCACCGCAGCCGAAGCCTGTTTTTTTGTCCTCCATAGTACCGCGAGCGGTTATCATCAGCACAGGCGTGTCAAAACCCGCGTCTCTGAGTTCTCGGACAAGCTCAAAGCCGTCAGTCTCGGGCATCATAACATCGGTGATAAGCAGATCAATATGATTTTGTCCGAAGCTTTCCAAGGCTTCCGCTCCGTCTCTGCATTCTATCACAGTGTACCCGTCTTCAATAAGATATTCCGTCATAAGCCGCCTGATATTTTTGTCGTCCTCGCAGACAAGAACACTGAACATTTTTCCGCCCCCATTTACAATACTGAAAAAAATTATACCATATTATTTTGATTTTGGCAACGTCCATAATAAAAACGCGGACGTTTTTTACCGCGTCCGCGTTTTCCGCAATTTTTTTACTTGTTACTTTTTCTCGACTGATATCCATATCTCGCCCTTGTAAGCGTCGGTGGGGTAAACCTCAAGATCGAAGTTTCCCGCAGGCTTGTAGGGAGAGGATGGGAAAAACTCCGCGAAGACCTTGTGCCACGCCTGCTGGATAGATTCCATACTCATGCTGTCTATCTTAAAGACCGCCCATTCAGCGGCGGGGACATCAACGGTCTTGTAGCCGTCCGGAATAACTCCGCCCGCATATTCCGCGCCGATAAGATAGGGGAAATCCTTTACGACCGTGGAATCCTCCATGCACATTCCCACAACGCATCCACCCAGAACGCCGTCCTTTTTGCAGTTTTCGGCAAGATACTTCACAGTACCGTCGCTGTGGCACTCTGTCCAGAAAACGGGAATGTCGCTTCTGCCCTGAACGTCCTCGATTTTTTCAAAACGCTGTTCCTTCGCGATGATTTTAAACGCTTCTTTTTTCATGATTTTGTAGTCCATAGAACTACCGCCTTTCACAGAAATTGACACGGAAAGTCTCGCAAAGGATTTGAGCGGCGCGCCGTTTTTTCTTACAGCAGCGGGGGCCGCACCGTGGAAACGTGTAAATGCGCGCGTAAAGCCTTCGGGAGTGTCATAACCGTATTTCAGAGCGATATCAATAATTTTTTTCGTCCGTTGAGAGCAGCTCGCTGCCGGCAAGAGCAAGCCTGCGGTTGCGGATATATTCCCCTACAGTAAAGCCGCAGAGAATGGAAAATATCTTCTGAAAATAAAAGCTTGACACATTCATCTCGCGGGCTATGCGCTCATAATCCGTCGGTTCGGTTATGTTTTCTTCAATATAGTCCACAGCACGTTGAAAACTTTTTACCCAGTCCATTGCCTGACCTCCTTGTCTGTATTTATTGTAGCATATCGGATAACAGCGTTCATGATTTTTTCTGTCCGCTTTGGTCATGATCATTATACATCTCGGAATGAAAAAAGTCAATCATAGTCAACTGAACGCACTGTCTGACAAATTCTCAGGCGGCAAATCCGCCGACTAAAGTCTATTGGGCTGAACACAGCTCGCAGAAATTCAGAGAGCGGAACTATTTGGCCGCACTTCTTCTCAAACTGACATTCGGTCAGTTGCGACCGGAGACTCTGCCCCGCGGACCTCGACACCCTTTAAAAGATGAACGAAACTTTTCCATAGCGGCTTCGCTGCCTAAAGTCTTTTTGAATAGTACGTCCGTCAAAATTTGCATCAATTCCTTTACAACGTCAGTAAAATATGGTATAATATTTATAATTATCGTGTATTTTAAGGAAGTGTTATTTTGTCTTACAATAAAGAAAACATCCGCAATTTCTGCATTATCGCCCACATAGACCACGGAAAATCCACCCTCGCCGACCGTATTCTCGAACTTACCTCCACCGTCGCAAAGCGCGATATGGAAGAGCAGCTTCTCGACAACATGGACATAGAGCGTGAACGCGGCATTACCATAAAAGCCCGCGCGGTTCGGCTCAACTATACCGCCCAAAACGGTCAGACCTACGTTTTCAATCTCATCGACACCCCAGGTCATGTGGACTTCAACTATGAGGTTTCCCGCTCCCTTGTAGCCTGTGAGGGAGCGGTGCTTATCGTGGACGCTTCGCAGGGCATCGAAGCACAGACCCTTGCCAACACCTATCTTGCAATAGAAAACGATCTGGAAGTCATGCCCGTCGTAAACAAGATAGACCTGCCCTCCGCAGACCCAGAACGGGTCTGCAATGAGGTGGAGAACATCATCGGCATTCCGGCAATGGACGCGCCGCGTATCTCCGCTAAGCTTGGTACTAACGTTGAAGAAGTCCTTGAAAGGATAGTCACCGATATACCTTGTCCCAAAGGTAATAACGAAAGTCCCCTTAAAGCCCTGATCTTCGACTGCTTTTACGACAGCTACAAGGGCGTAATTATTTACGTCCGCGTTATCGACGGCGAAGTCAAAACAGGTCAGACTATCCGTCTTATGGCGACGGGAGCGGAGTTTACCGTTGTGGAAGCAGGCTACATGGGCGCGACCGAGCTTGTGAACGCAGGCGGACTCAACGCAGGCGAGGTCGGTTATATCACCGCCTCCATAAAGTCTATAAGCGACACAAAGGTGGGCGATACCGTCACCGACGCGGAAAATCCATGCGCCGAGGCTCTGCCCGGCTACCGCGAGGTCAACCCTATGGTGTTCAGCGGCGTTTACCCCGCCGACGGAGCGCGCTACGGCGACCTGCGCGACGCGCTCGAAAAGCTTCGTCTGAACGACGCTTCCCTTTCCTTTGAACCGGAGACATCCGTCGCGCTGGGCTTTGGCTTCCGCTGCGGTTTTCTGGGACTTCTCCACATGGAAATAATCCAGGAACGTCTCGAACGGGAATACAATCTCGATCTTATCACCACCGCCCCATCAGTAATATACAAGGTAAATCTTACTAACGGTGAGACGGTCTACATCGACAATCCAACCAACTATCCCGAACCGTCTGTCATAGCTTCGGCGGAAGAACCTATGGTAAAGGCTTCCGTCTTTTCGCCCAGCGAATATGTGGGCAACATCATGGAGCTTTGTCAAGGCAGACGCGCCGTTTTCAAGGACATGAAGGACCTTGACGCGTC
>CAMWRN010000074.1 GCA_947176675.1 uncultured Clostridia bacterium
GGCTATGAGAAAGCTCACGTCGGTAATTTCCAAATCCAACTGCGTGGCGATTTTTATCAATCAGGTGCGTGAGAAGATCGGCGTTATCTACGGAAATCCCGAAACCACCCCCGGCGGACGTGCGCTGAAGTTTTACAGCTCGGTACGAATTGAAGTCCGTAAGGGCGAAGCTATCAAGAACGGCTCTGACGTTATCGGCAGCCGCACTAAGTGCAAGGTGGTAAAGAACAAGGTGTCACCGCCGTTTAAAGAATGCGAGTTCGATCTGTACTTCGGCAAGGGTATTTCACGCGAGGGCGAGGTAGTTGACCTTGCGGTAGATCTGAACATCATCAACAAGAGCGGCGCGTGGTTTTCCTACGATGGAAACAAGATAGGTCAGGGACGTGAAAATACCAAGGAATGGCTTAAAAATAACCCAGAGACCATGAAAGAGATCGAAGCAAAGATCAAGGAAAAATCAAGCGAAATTGTTATGACCTCTAAAAAGAGCAAGAAAGCTGCCGCACTTGAAGAAGCAGCTGCCGCAGCCGCGGGTGCTGCCGCTGCGGAAACCGTTCCCGAAGCTCCGGAAGCTCCCGAAAAGCCGCCCGTCAACGTAATTATAGACGCGGACGACGACTTTGAAGAATTCACTCCGGTTAAATAATTATGAGAATTACGGAAATCTCTGCCTATAAGGGCAGCACAATGTGCGTGATCTTCGATACGGACGAGCGTATTTACATACACGAAAAAATACTTGCAGAGTACAATCTGAAAGAGGGAATGAACGTTCCCGCCGAGGCGGCAGAGGAAATCACCGCCGCCAACGATTACCGCAGGGCGCGGGAACGTGCGCTGTATCTGCTGGACGTCAGGGACTACAGCTTTGTGGAGCTTTACGAAAAGCTGGAAAAAAATTACTCCGACGAAATATGCCTTAAAGTCTGCAAATACCTTGCGGGACTGCGGCTGATAGACGACAGACGGTACGCCGAAGCCCGCGCGCGGGAGCTTTTTGAGGTGAAGCGTGTAGGTATGTTCAAGGCGAAGCAGGAGCTTAAACGCCGCGGACTTTCCGACAGTATTATCGAGGAAGCCGTTGAGCCTTACGCCGATGAGGAGGAAAGCTTTTCCCGATTGGAGGAGCTTGTGGAGCGGAAATACGAGCGTTACCTCACCGACGAAAAGGGCGTGAAAAAGGTGAAGAACGCGCTCCTGCGGCAGGGGTGGAGTTACTCGGAGATCAACGCGGTGCTTGATCTGTACGATCTGGATTTTGAGGAGGATTGAGTCTGTGAAGTACTACGTCGCCGACGCTTTTGCGGAGGAAATTTTCAAGGGAAATCCTGCGGGCGTGTGTGTTTCCGACAAGGAACTTCCTGCTGAGTTAATGCAAAAAATCGCTTTTGAAAATAATTTCTCGGAAACCGCATTCCTTGTAAAATGCGGAGACGGATATAATTTAAGGTGGTTCACGCCGCTGTTTGAGATAGATCTGTGCGGTCATGCCACGCTTGCTTCAGCTTTTACGGTGATGAATTTCGTTGAGCCGTCCCTGAACGAAGTACGGTTCAGAACAGTAAGCGGCGATCTTTTCGTTAGGCGGAACGGCGATCTGTACGAAATGCGGTTTCCCGAAAGAGCTCCCGAAAAAATTGAGATCACGTCTGAGATCATCGAGGCACTGGGAGTCGTTCCGAAAGAGGTATATTCGGGACGAGATATGTTTGCCGTTCTGGAAAATGAGGAAGCGGTGCGAAATTTTTACCCCAACTATGAAAAGCTGGACAAGCTTAAAGACTGGTTGGGTATCTGTATTACGGCAAAGGGAGAAAAAGCTGACTTTGTTTCGAGATTTTTCATGCCTGAGCTGAAACTTGAAGACCCCGTCACAGGCTCAGCGCACAGCAGTCTTGTCCCGCTCTGGAGGGAAAATCTGGGAAAAACCGTTTTTGAAGCCGAACAGCTTTCACACCGAGGAGGAAAGCTTTACTGCGAACAGGGAGACGGATTTGTCAAAATTTCGGGCAAAGCGGTTCTGTATCTCAAAGGCGAAATATTTGTCTGAAAAATATTAAAAATATAGCTCCGATACCGTTTTTTAGGCGGTATCGGACTTTTTTGCGGAAATTTAACGATTTGTATTGAAATAAACAAAGAAATATGGTATACTAACATTATATGTGCGCTGTAAAATCAATTGCTTTTTCAAATTTTTCCAATACACCATAAGGAGCTGAAACTATAATGCTGACTGTTGAAAATCATCTCGGCGAGATAGGTATTTCCAAGGAATGTCTGTCGTCGCTGATCGGCTATACCGCTTCAAAGTGCTTCGGCGTGGCGGGGCTTAACAATGCCGAACGTACACGCGGTCTTCTCTCCGTGTTCAAAAAAGCGGACATCGGCAGAAAAGAATGCGTATCTTTGGGTATCCGCGGCGGAAAACTCGTTATAGGACTGCATATCACCGTGGTTTTCGGTACGAATATCCCAACGGTAGCGGACAGCTTAGCTCATAAGATCCGTTATACGGTCGAAGAAAAAACAGGTATTGAAGTCAGCAGAGTTACAGTTTACGTTGACGGAATGAAAGCCTGAGTCAGAGAGGTTGATAGAGTGATAACAGGTAAGATTCTCAGAGACGCCTATATTTCGGGCGCAGTAACAATTGCAAACAGAAAAAAAGAAGTCGACAGACTTAACGTATATCCGGTTCCCGACGGAGACACAGGTACAAATATGTCCATGACCATGGGCAACGCTTTGCGTGAGATACAATTTATGGACGACAACGCAACCGTCGCTCAGGTTGCGGAAACAGCTGCTTCCGCCCTTTTACGAGGTGCGAGAGGCAATTCGGGCGTAATTCTTTCTCTGCTTTTCAGAGGCTTCGCAAAAGGATTTCAGGGCAAGGTAACCGCAGAGTGCGATGACTTCTGCCGCGCTCTCGAGCTTGGTGTTGAGGGCGCTTATAAGGCGGTCATGGCTCCTACCGAGGGTACTATCCTCACGGTAGCAAGGCTCGCCGCAGAAAAAGCAAAGACGGCGGCAAAGTCTACAAACGATCCCTGCGCTCTCTGGAGCGACGTTTGCATTGAAGCGAAAACAGCTCTGGACAATACTCCCAACCTGCTTCCAGTACTGAAAAAAGCGGGCGTTGTGGACGCGGGCGGAATGGGACTCTATATAATCTGGACAGCTATGCTGGAGGTTTTCAAAGGCGGTGCGCCCGCTGTTCCCGATGAAGGCCAAAAGCCCGAAGCAAAAGTCGATTTTAACACCACAGTAGGCGACTTTGACGAGGAGATCACTCACACCTACTGTACGGAATTCATTGTAAGAAAGTCCCCGGAATGCCCCGATGCGGCGCGTTTGAGAGCGTTCTTGGAAACTATCGGAGACTGCGTTGTTGCGGTTGACGATGACGATATCATCAAAGTACACGTCCACACCGAACACCCGGGTCAGGCTATCGAGGAGGGACTCCTGTTCGGTTCGCTAATCAACCTTAAAATAGACAATATGCGCTACCAGCACGAAAACAAAGCCAAGGAAGCTGCCGCCGCGCGGAAACAAAACTTTACTCCGGCAGACCCCGAAAAGCTTTTCGGATTTGTGGCAGTGGCAAGCGGCGCCGGTATCGAGGAGCTTTTCCGCAATCTGGGTGCGGACTGCGTGGTAAGAGGCGGTCAGACTATGAACCCCTCTACGGACGACATTCTGTCGGCGATAATGGCTACTCCTGCGGAAACGGTTTTCGTACTTCCAAACAATAAAAACATCATCATGGCTGCCGAGCAGGCGGTGAAGCTTGCAGACAGAAAGGTCTGTGTGCTTCAGTCCAAGACTATCCCACAGGGAATAACCGCAATGATGAATTTCGACCCCGACGCTGATTTCGATACAAACCGTCTTAACATGACAAAAAGCCTTGACAACGTATCCACGGGACTTATCACCTTTGCCGCCCGCGACAGCGACTTTGAGGGACACAACATCAAGCAGGGCGAAATACTTGCTCTGGACAACGGCAAGCTGTCCTTCACCGAAAAGGACGTGGGCAAGGCTGCCTACAAGCTTGTAAAGCGTCTTGCAGACGGCGGCACAACATTTATCACGCTGATACACGGTGCGGACGTTTCCGAGGAAAAGGCACAGGAGCTTTATGAACACGTCAAAACAAAATTCGGGAACGCCGAGGTAATGCTCATCAACGGCGGTCAGCCTGTGTACTACTATATAATCTCTGTGGAATGACCGCAGAGGCGGATAGAGAGTTAATATGAAAAAAATAAACATTGTTACGGGACACTACGGCAGCGGTAAGACTAATTTTTCCGCAAATCTTGCGCTGAAACTCGCGGAGGACGGCAGAAAGGTCACAGTTGTTGATCTGGACATTGTGAATCCCTATTTCCGTTCTGCTGACTTCGGTGAGCTGTTCTCCCGCAAAAATATTGAGCTTATCGCCCCCATGTATGCAAACTCAAATCTGGACATTCCTGCCATCTCATTCGATCTGGAGCGTATCGCCTCCGGAGACGGAAGTCTCGTTATCGACGTGGGCGGAGACGATGCGGGGGCGATCGCTCTTGGACGTTACTCAAAAGCCTTTGAGGCTTTTTCTGACGACATTGATATGTTCTATGTGGTGAACTGCCGGCGTTTTCTCACCCGCACTGCTGAGGAAGCGTTAGAACTGATGTATGAGATCGAAGCGGCTGCTCAAATGAAGCATACCGCTATTGTGAACAATACCAATCTGCTGTATGAGACAACGGCTGAAGTTCTTGAGGAGTCAGCAGGATTTGCGAGGGAGATATCCGAAAAATCGGGACTTCCCATAGCCTACAGCTGCGTGCCTCTCGGTCTGGCGGCTGATGTCCCCGAACCGTTTCCCGTGGAGATATACGTTAAAAAGATATGGGAAACCGAATGAGAACAGGAGGAAATTTATGGTATTGCTGTACGATTCATGGATGACGCTTGTAAGCTATGCTCGACAGATTATGCTCGCTTTTCTAGTTGTAAACTCCCTGCTCCTGATAGCCGATATCATAAAGCGTAGGCTTTTATCACGTTCTGTCATATGGTATTTAACCATGCTTGCCGAGCCCGTTATGATAGTCATGTGCATTGGCTTGATAATCGGCAGACCACTTTTATATGTGAACTCAAACTTGACAGAATGGATCGGCTTTCTGCTTGATATCCTTATAATGACTGCGGCAGCAGTTTCCGCGCTGATAATACTCATAAGAGGTCACATAAGGATAATCGACAAGCGGCTGCCTAAATTTTCCGAATGCAGTACGGAAACGCTGCGCTTTATTGCGGTAAGAAGACTTATTATTGCAGGCACAGTGGGTACTATAGCTTCGGCTTTGTTTTTTATCGTAGCTGTGATCGCTCAGATACCAGCCTTTGCGGCACTGTACATACTTTTTTGGCTTGGAATATTCTGCCCGTTTCTTATTTTTCTTCCGCTTATGTCAATAGCTGTGGCGGGAATGGAGGTAGTAGCTATGGGAATAATTTTCAGCGTAATTATCATTGAATACTTCTCCATTATAAACGGCTGTTTCCGATACATATTCGCCATGAAATGTTCAAAGGGCATAAAAGCGCTACTGGCGGTTTTATGCGTTATTTTCCCACCGTTCGGCATTATCTACGGATTCTGCGCTTTAGGCGGTATGAAAAAGCAATACGTAATTTAAATTGATTATAATACAATTTGTATATATAAATAAATTTATACCGAAAGGAGTTTGACAAATGGCTAAAATTACAGTTAATTTTGAAAAATGCAAGGGCTGCGGACTTTGTACAACCGCCTGTCCCAAAAAGATCGTTGAGATCCAGAAGGAGAAGCGCAACCGCAAGGGTTACTTTACCTCGGTCTGTATCGACGATTCAAAGTGCATTGGCTGCGCAATGTGTGCGACTATGTGTCCAGACTGCGCAATTATTGTTGAAAAATAAAAATTCAGAGATTTTTTAAGGAGTGAAAATATTTTGGAACGTAATCTTATGAAAGGCAACGAGGCTCTTGCCGAGGCTGCTATCAGAGCAGGCTGTAAGTGCTTCTTCGGTTACCCAATAACGCCGCAGACGGAAATTTCCGCATATCTGGCTAAACGCTTCGAAGCCGCGGGAGGAGTTTTCCTCCAGGCGGAATCTGAGATCGCCGCTATAAACATGGTTCTGGGAGCGGCTTCCACGGGAGTCCGCGCTATGACTTCATCTTCGTCTCCCGGAATTTCCCTTAAATCAGAGGGAATTTCCTACATAGCCGGTTCCGACCTGCCATGCGTTATCATCAATGTTCAGCGCGGAGGTCCGGGACTGGGCGGTATCCAGCCATCTCAGGCTGACTACTGGCAGGCAACAAAGGCTTTGGGACACGGCGACTTCCAGCTTCTGGTATTTGCTCCCAACTCTGTTCAGGAGATGGTGGATACCGTTATCAAGGCATTTGATCTTGCTGACCAGTACCGTATGCCCGCTATGATTCTGGCAGACGGACTTCTCGGTCAAATGATGGAGCCTGTGACTTTCCCCGAAATAACATCAAAGCCTCTTGAAAAGCCTTGGGCGACAAACGGTCACGGAAACAAACGCGAGCACAACATCATCAACTCGCTGTATCTCCAGCCCGACGTTCTGGAAAAATCCGTTATCGACAGATTCAAGCGCTACGACGAGATCAAGGAAAATCACGCAGAAGCGGAACTTTACAAGACCGAGGACGCTGAGATAGTAGTTACCGCCTACGGAGCGACTTCAAGAGTCGCAAAGTCCGCTGTAAATATGGCTCGCGAACAGGGCATCAAGGCGGGACTTATCCGTCCCGTAACGCTGTGGCCTTTCCCCGTAAAGCAGTTCCAAAAGACTGCCGAAACCGCAGATAAATTCCTCTGCGTGGAGATGTCAATGGGTCAGATGATAGACGACGTCAAGCTTGCGATCAACTGCTCAAAGCCTGTTGAGTTTTACGGAAGAACAGGCGGAGTTATCCCCAAGCCGTCGGAAATTCTCGATGAGATCAAAAAATACGTTGGAGGTGCAAAATAATGGCGGTCGTATTTGAAAAACCAAAGTCCATGGCGGACGTTACACTGCATTACTGCCCCGGCTGCACCCACGGAATTATCCACCGTCTGGTGTGCGAGGTCATAGATGAAATGGGTATCGAGGGCGACACTATCGGCGTATGTCCCGTAGGCTGTTCTGTAATGGCTTACGATTATTTCAACTGCGATATGATCGAAGCCGCTCACGGACGCGCTCCCGCCGTTGCTACAGGCGTTAAGCGCACCAATCCCGACAAATACGTTTTCACCTATCAGGGCGACGGCGACCTTGCCGCTATCGGTACTGCCGAGACAGTTCACGCAGCGACACGCGGTGAAAACATTGTAGTAATTTTTGTTAACAACACCACCTACGGAATGACAGGCGGACAGATGGCTCCCACCACGCTTCCCGGACAGGTAACACAGACCACACCTTACGGCAGAGATCCCAAGCTCATGGGTTATCCCGTGAGAGTGTGCGAAATGCTTGCTACCCTTACGGGAACGGCTCTTGCGCAGCGTGTAGCAGTAAACAGCGTTCCCCATATCCGCGAGACGAAAAAGGCTATCCGCAAAGCGTTTGAAAATCAGCGGGACAAAAAGGGATTCTCAATAGTTGAGGTTCTTTCCACCTGTCCCACAAACTGGGGACTTTCTCCGGTGGACGCGCTGAAGCGTCTTGAGGACGAGATGATACCTTATTATCCGCTTGGCGTTTTCAAGGACGAGAATGCATTTCCAGAAAAGGAGGGTGAGTAATATGACCCATGATATTCTTTTAGCAGGCTTCGGAGGACAGGGTATCCTGTTCGCGGGAAAGATTCTCGCCTATTCGGGACTTATGGACGAAAAGGAGGTTTCGTGGCTTCCCTCCTACGGACCCGAAATGCGCGGCGGTACCTGCAACTGTTCGGTGTGCATTTCCGACGAGCCTATAGGCTCTCCGCTGGTTCTGGAACCGTCTATACTGGTAGTCATGAATACTCCCTCGCTTGAAAAATTCTCGGGCAGCGTCAAGTCCGGCGGCGTGATCGTTGTCGACAGCACCATGGTAGACGCCAAGGTTGACCGCAACGACGTTAAGACGTTCTACATACCTGCCACAAAGCTTGCACAGGAAAACGACCTTGCGGGCGGAGCAAACATTATCCTGCTTGGCAAGCTTTTCAGGGAGACTAATATCGTTTCCGCAGAAACGTTCAAAAAGGCGATTGAAAAGGTCGTACCCGCGAAAAAGGCTGCACTTGCGGCGAATAACCTCAAAGCAGTAAAGCTTGGTCTTGACTACGCCGACTGATATCAATACTAAAATAAAGGACATTCTGCTTTTGGCGGAATGTCCTTTTATCTTTGAATTTTCAAATTGTTCAAACAGAAATTTCGTCCAGAGAAAGCGTTGCTGCGGCGTTGAGACTTTCGTCCGCACGTCTGCCCGCAAGGTAGTCGTAATACGCCTGACAGCCTATCATCGCAGCGTTGTCCCCGCACAGATCGAGACGCGGCATATAAAGCCTGAAACCGTTCTTTTCGCACTCGTCTTTAAGCATTCCACGCACCGAGGAATTAGCCGACACTCCTCCTGCCAGCGCAACGGTCTTGTAACCGTACTCTTTTGCGGCGGCTATGGTTTTCTGCGTAAGAATTTCCGCAACGGTCTGCTGAAAGGAAGCCGCCAAGTCGTTTTTGTTTATGGACTCGCCCTTTTGCTCCGCGTTATGGGCGATGTTTATTACCGCTGTTTTCAGTCCCGAAAAGGAAAAATCATACTCGTTCCCCGCAACCTTCGGGTGCGGCAGCGGATACGTTTTGGGATCGCCCTGCTGTGCCGCCTTGTCAATGTGAACTCCCCCCGGATACGGAAAACCCAGAACACGGGCGGCTTTGTCGAAAGCTTCTCCCGCAGCGTCGTCGCGCGTCCTGCCGATAACGTGATATTTTGTGTAGTCCGAGACCTCAATAATGTGAGAGTGTCCCCCGCTTGCCACAAGGCAGAGATATGGCGGCTTTAACGTGCTGTCGGTGAGATAGTTTGCAGCGATGTGTCCCGCAATATGGTGTACAGGAACAAGAGGCTTGCCAGTTGCCATTGCAAGTCCCTTTGCAAAATTAGTACCTACAAGCAGCGCGCCGATAAGTCCGGGAGCGTATGTTACAGCAAAAGCGTCAACGTCCGCGAGGGTACAATTTGCCTCGTCAAGGGAACGTTTTACCACGTCCAGAATATTTTCGCAATGACGACGTGAGGCTATCTCCGGAACGACCCCGCCGAATTTTTTATGTTCCTCTATTTGAGAAGCAATTATGCTTGAATGGACGGTCAAACCGTCCTCCACC
>CAMWRN010000075.1 GCA_947176675.1 uncultured Clostridia bacterium
CTCCTCACATGATATATCTCCCCGAAGCGGACTTCTCCGAGGAGAAATTCATTGCCGACATACGTGAAGCGCAAAAGCGTTACAAAGCCGTTATTATCGCGGTCTCTGAGGGAATAAACTTAGGCGGCAGCTTTTCCTCGGAGCTTACCGACGCTTTCGGTCACAAGTATCTTTCGGGCGTGGGAAAATATCTGGAAAAGATCGTCGGTGACAATATCGGCTGCAAGGTGCGTTCCATAGAGCTTAACGTTATGCAGCGGTGCAGCTCTCATATCGCTTCCCTTACGGATATTTCCGAGGCCAAGGAGATAGGCGAAGCGGCGGTGCGGGCGGCTGTTTCGGGGGAAAGCGGCGTGATGATGATATTCCGCCGCATAAGCAACAATCCGTATCGGGTGGAAATAGTTACGGCTCCGGTTGACGGAATCGCCAACAAGGAGAAGCTTTTCCCCGCTGAATGGATAAACGCAGAGGGCAACAACGTTACCGTTGACGCTCTGGACTATTTCCTGCCGCTTATTCAGGGAGAACCCGATATCGAGTACAGGAACGGTATACCCGTTCATTTCAGATTAAATCAATAAAGTAAGTCAAATCGGGAAAGGACGTTGTCCAATGTATCCAATAAAAAAAATATCCGCAGTATTATTGTCTGCGGCGCTTTCGCTGGCGGTTCTCACCTCCTGCGGAAACGGAAACACCGCACAGGACGGCGGTTCTGCCGCTAACTCTGCTGTATCGGGAGAAATGCGCAGCATTACTTCCATGGAGCTTGTAAAAGACATGGGGCTCGGCTGGAATCTTGGAAACACTCTCGATGTATGCCAGGCTGACCGTGACGGAGACGGAAAGGTCAACGAGCACGTTGAAGAAGGCGAAAAGGTGGACGAAACGCTTTGGGGAAATCCCAAAGCAACAAAGGAGCTTTTTACCGCTCTCAAGGAAGACGGTATCAAGTCTGTGAGAATACCTGTGACCTGGCGCGACCACATGGACGCGGACGGGAACGTTGACCGCGACTGGCTGGACAGGGTGCATGAAGTTGTCGATTACGCCTACAGTCAGGATATGTACGTGCTGCTGAACGTCCACCACGACGGCGGCGGAGACCCTCAGTTCGGTGCGTGGATAATTGAAGGCGCAAAGAACGACAAGGAAAACACTCTTAAAAAGTACAGAAACCTCTGGTCGCAGATTGCGGAGGAATTCAAGGACTACGGAGACAAGCTTGTGTTCGAGTCCATGAATGAAGTAGGTTTTGACGGTATTTCAGAAAATGCGGCATACGACCTGCTGAATGAGTTCAATCAGGAATTTGTCACTCTTATCCGCGGCAGCGGAGGAAACAATGAGACCCGTCATCTGCTTATCGCGGGATACTGGACAGATATCCAGAAGACCTGCGACGGACGCTTTAAAATGCCCGACGACCCTGCGGAAAGATGTATCGTTTCTGTACATTACTACACGCCATGGGAATTCTGCACGACTAATATTCACAACACATGGGGTACAGACGCGGAAGTCAAGCAGATGGAAAATCTTTACGGAATGATGAAAACAAATTTCGTGGATAAGGGTATTCCCGTAATTATCGGAGAATACGCCGCCAGCGGAAACGACAAGGCAAGCTGCGTTTTCTTTATTGAGAAAATGGTTAAGCTTTGCAGCGATTACGGCATGGCTCCTTTCTACTGGGACAACGGCGGTCAGGTAGACAGAAGCATCTATGAATGGCGCACTCCCGAATATCTCGAAGCTATGAAAAGGGCTTCGAGCGGAGATGACTATGAGGTCACAAAAAAGTAAAAAATTTTGCACAGCGTTTTTCCGCGGAAGTTTTTTCGCGGAAAAACATTTTTTTCCGTAAATTTGAAAATATTCAAATGTTTTCATGATAAGGAAAAAATTGTCGCAACGAAATTCATAAATTATTAACACAATTATACAAAATCTATGATAAAATAATAAAAGTATTTGTTATTTTGCCTAGATATAAAATTTTGCAGGACTTTTTTAGATAAAATTACAAAAAACACTTGCAATGTCAACAAAAATTGTGTATAATAAATTACATAAGTGCGTTTTATATGAAAAATGTTCCGTGGGGTTCGGATGCTTTTTCGGCATTAAAATTTGTCCCAAGGATATAAGCCGATGCGCTCAGGCTAAAATGAAAGGATGACCGTCTATATGTCAAACAGACTGTTTCAAGGCTTAATTCATCAGATGAGAGACGCGATGGACTGCATTATCGGCGTTGTGGATTCCACCGCTACGATCATTGCTTGCAGCGAGCTTTCAAAGATCGGCACCACCAACGAATTCGTTTCGCTCGACTTGAGCGATTCCCATGATATTTTTGTACGCGACGGCTATACATACAAGCCGTTCGGTTCCCACATCAAGCCGGATTACGCCGTATTTGTGGAGGGGACCGATGAAAACGCGGCGAAGTATGCAAATATTATGTCGATAACCCTGTCCTCTATAAAGCAGTATTACGACGAAAAATACGACAGGACAAATTTTATCAAGAACGTTGTGCTGGACAACGTACTCCCCGGCGATATCGTTGTAAAGGCGCGGGAGCTGCACTTCAACAGTGATGTGAGCAGAGTAGTCCTGCTGATAAGAATTATTTCTTCAAATGATGTTTCCGCGTTCGATGTTATTCAGAACCTGTTCCCCGACAAGGCTAAGGACTTTGTACTGAATATCACGGAGTCGGATATTGTTCTTGTCAAGGAAATAAAGAGCAATGTTGAGTCCAAAGACCTGGAAAAGCTTGCAAGATCTATTTCCGATACGCTTTCAAGCGAATTCTACACAAGAGTGAACGTTGGTATAGGCACTGTTGTTACGGGTATAAAAGACTTGGCACGGTCGTTTAAGGAAGCTCAGATCGCTCTTGAAGTGGGAAAGGTCTTCGATACGGACAAGGTCATCGTTTCCTACGACAACCTCGGTATCGCAAGGCTGATATATCACCTTCCCACAACACTTTGCGAGACGTTCTTACAGGAGGTTTTCAAGAAAGGCTCTATCGAGTCCCTTGACCATGAAACTCTCTTTACCATTCAGAGATTTTTTGAAAACAATCTGAATGTTTCCGAGACCTCCAGAAAGCTGTTTGTGCATAGAAATACTCTTGTTTACAGACTGGAAAAAATAAAGAAGCTCACCGGTCTCGATCTTCGGGAATTCGACCATGCTATCGTTTTCAAGATCGCACTTATGGTCAAGAAGTACCTTTCGGCTAATCCCGTAAAATTCTAAGGATATTTACAGAATGCCGAGGAATTGCAGTTCTGTGTCTGCGGCGTTTTGGCGCAAAGGCATGGCGGTTGTCCCCGGACAGAATACAGGCGGCGTTTGCGAAGCATTTTAATACGTTCAATTCATGGGGGCAGAGTTGTTCTGCTCCCATAAATATTTTGTTTGGCAAAATTTGTTAATTCAAACTTTAGAGATAGGCGGTGTAAACCTTTTGGTTGAACTCAGAAATGTCAGTGTTACATATTCAAACGGCGTAGACGCGCTCCACGATGTAAGCTTAAGGATAAACGACGGCGAATTTGCCTTTGTTGTGGGCGAATCCGGCGCAGGTAAAAGTACCCTCATCAAGCTGCTTTTAAAGGAAATTACTCCCACAAGCGGCAGGATAACGGTAAACGGCTTCAATCTGGAAAAATTAAAAAAAAGCAAGGCGCACAAGCTGAGGCGCACTATCGGCTTCGTCTTTCAGGACTTCAAGCTGATAAACACCATGAACGTTTACGACAATGTTGCATTCGTGCTGCGGAGCATTGATGCGCCGATCAAGTATATCCGCAACCGTGTGCCCTATGTTATCAGTCTGGTTGGTTTGAAAGACAGAGCAAAAAGCTATCCTACCGAGCTTTCGGGCGGCGAGCAGCAGCGTGTTGCTCTGGCGAGGGCTTTGGTGAACGATCCACAGCTTATCATTGCGGACGAGCCTACGGGCAACCTTGACCCCAAAACGTCTCTGGAGATTGTGGAACTCCTTAAAGGCATAAACGAATGCGGCACTACGGTCATGATGGTAACCCACGAACATGAGCTTGTACGTCATTTTGGCGGCAGGACTATCACCATTAAGGACGGACGCATTACATTTGATGATTACATAGGGTAATTTCCGTAAAAAATATACAAATAGTTTTGAAAGGAGATAGATTTTTCCTCGGAAAAATCTGTTGCAGAAATGAAGCTTAGCAGTATGAATTACCTGTTCGGACAGGGAATGAAAAATATCTGGACAAACCGCATAATGTCGGTGGCGTCTTTTTGTATCCTGTCGGTATCGCTTTTGCTGATCGGGTTTACAATGCTTTTTGTTGCAAATATCAACCGCTTTGTAAGCGGCGTGGAAAATAAAAACGAGGTAGTCATCTTCCTTGACGATGACGTGGACTCGGTTATGGCATCCGCAATGGAAAATACCATAAGAAATATACATAATGTAGAATCCGTGACGTTCTATTCCAAAGACGAAGCCTTGGAGGACATGAAAAAAAGCATGGAGAGCGACAATGCCGACCAGCTGTTCAGCTATGTGGGCGAGGAAAATCCGCTTCCCGATGCATTCCGTATAAGGATAGCAGACATTGAAGAAATCAGTCCAACGCTTATGGACATCAATCGTCTGGACGGTATAGACAGTATCAAATCCCCCACCGACTTCATAAACATTCTTACGGGACTCAAACGCTTTATCGGGATAGTTTCGGCAGTTATACTGCTGGCTCTGATACTGGTTTCGCTTGTAATTATTTCCAACGCTGCGCGTGCAAGCGTTGACATCAGAAAGCGTGAGATCGCTATCATGAAGCTTGTTGGCGCGACAAACACATTCATAAAAGTGCCGTTCTTTGTGGAGGGAATGTTCCTGGGCGCGTTGGCGGGAATTTTTGCTTCGGCTGTTACCTGTATAGGCTACTCCGAGCTTATTAAAGTTCTTTCGCAGGACATGACCATTTGGAGTATTATGTCGGTAAACGGATTTATCCCTATGAGTGAATTTGTGGTAAGGCTCGTTATCGGTTACGCTGCCGCAGGAATGATAATCAGCGCGTTCGGTACTGTTATGAGTACGCGCAAATATCTTAAAGTTTAGTCGGATACCGGAGAACTGCTCCGGTATATCTTATACGCAGGACCGCGAAAAATGTCGGGAAAGGAGACAGCGCCATGAAGAAAATATTCAGAAAAAAAATACTGCCCGTTGCCGTTGCTATAGTCATTTCAACAGGATGTCTTGCTTCTGGAGTTACGGCGGATACAATGTCCGATTTGGAAGCAAAGCAGACTCAGCTTGAAAAGGAACGAAAAAACGTTGAGGCGGCTCTGGAGGACTACAAGGGAAAAGCTGAAGAAGAGGCTGAGTACCTTAAAGAATACGATAAAAAAATGGAGCTTCAGGAACAGCAGGTCGCTATAGTGGAGGAGCAGATTGAACTTCTGAACGAAGAGATAGCAGGTCTTGAAGATGACATTGCAGCCAAAGAGGAAGAGCTTGACGTTGGCATCGAGCAGTTCCGTCAGCGGCTCCGCGCCCTCTATATGGCGGGAAACGACAGTCTTGCTTCGGTAATTGCGGGTTCGTCGGATTTTTACGATATGCTTGCCAGAATGGAATTTGTCGAGCGTGTTTCAAAGCATGACAACGATCTGATAGAGTCGCTGAATACCCAAGTCTCCGAGCTTGAAGCGTACAAAACCGCACTCGGTGAAAAGCTTGAAGCTCAGGAAGCTAAAAAGGCTCAGGAGGAGCAGTACTATGATGAGCTTCGGGAGACCTACAACAACCATGCCGAAACAAAGCAGATGCATGAAAATATGATCGCCGACTACCGCAACCGCGCCGATGAAATAGACGCTGAGGAGCAGCAGATCGAGGAAGAATTGCAGGCGGAGATACGCCGTTTGCAGGAAGAAGCCGAGCGCAAGCGTCAGGAGGAAGAACGCAAGCGCAAGGAAGAAGAGGAGCGTCTCAGAAAAGAAGAAGAACAAAGACGTCTCGAAGCGGAGGCAAGCGGTCAGGAATATGTTCCGCAGGAGATCACAGTGGATACCTCCGGGACGTTTACAAGCTATTCCGAAACAGGCTTTATATGGCCCGTCCCCACTATCCGCAATATGACGGACGGATACGGCAACCGCTGGATAGTTGAGGAACAGAAAAATAATTTCCACAAGGGCATAGACATTACAAAGCCGGGCTGCGGCGGAACACCTACGGTTGCGGCAGCAGGCGGAACGGTCATTCAGGCCGGCGACAAGAACAACGGCTACGGTAACTGTGTTATTATCGACCACGGAAACGGTATTTCAACACTTTACGCGCACCACCAAAGTCTTGCGGTAAGCATAGGGCAGACTGTCAAGCAGGGCGACACTCTTGGCTATATCGGACACACAGGATACGCTTACGGCGACCATCTGCACTTTGAAGTCCGCATTGACGGTCAGCATACCAATCCGCTGAATTACGTTAATATAAACAACTAAACCACTTTTGGGGATAAGATTATGAATAAAAAAATTTCTCTCGGGATCACTGTCGGACTGATGGCTTTAGCTGCTGCCGTGACATTTATAATCACATATAATTTTTCTCTGAACGTTTTCAACTCCAAGGTAAGAAGCGTTTCCGAAAGAGAAGTCATTTATGCGAAGCTTTCGGAAATGGATAAGTACGTCCGTGCCAATTTCATCAGCGACATTGACGAGGATACGCTTACCAACTGTATTATGAGCGGCTACGCTTCGGGACTGAACGACAGATACGCTCAGTATTATTCCGCAGAGGAATACGCACAGCAGACTCAGAAAGAGTCAGGCGTTTCAATAGGACTCGGCTTCAACTGGGACAAAGAGGAAAGCGGCTATGTAAAAATAACCTCGGTAATGGCAAATTCCTCCGCGGACAGAGCAGGTCTTGTTGCAGGCGACGTTATCACAGCCGTAAACAACACTGACGTTATCGCATACGAAAACGGCTACGATGAGGCGGTGTCCCTTTTCAACTGCGATGAGGGAACTAAAGTAAGGCTTCATATCAAACGTCTCAACGACGAGGGCATTTCCGAATTTTTCCCTGTTGAGGTGGTATCCGAAAAAACAGAAATAATTTCGGTTACGGGTCGTTTGATCGACAATATCGCATACATAAAGATTACTACTTTCAATGAAAAAACTCCAGAGCAGTTCGGTACTATGCTGAACCGTCTTATAAGCGACGGCGCAGAAATGGCTGTTTTTGATGTCCGTGACAATCTCGGAGGGCTTACCTCTTCCCTCCAATCCACGCTTGACTGTATTCTCGGCGATTGCGATGTTGTAACAGCTTACTACCGAAACTCTACTGAAACGGTAATACATACGACAGAAGCGGAACAGATCAAAATGCCTATGGTGGTTTTGGTCAACGGAAACACCGCTTCCTGTTCGGAGCTGTTCGCATTTGCTCTTCGTGATGAAGCAAATGCACAGATCGTTGGCACACAAAGCTTCGGAAAAGGTGTAATGCAGAAAACTCACAAGCTTACGGGAGGCGCAGCAATAAAAATCACTGTTGCCACGCTCCGAACCAAAAACAGCGGTGACTACAACGGCATTGGTATCAAGCCCAACTTTGAAGTAGCTCTTCCATCGGACATAGATCTTTCCACACTCAGCGAGGACGATCAGCTTTTGTACGACAATCAGCTTGTCAAAGCGGTTGAGGTCGTTTCAACCATAAGATAGAAAGGAGACCGCTTATGCTCGGCGATGTAAACGCTTTAATGGGTATGCTTATAGTAATGCTGTTTTTTTCCGTTATCATGGACGGCTTTACTATCTACAATATTCTTGTCAAACATTCCGATGACGCGATAGAGTTTGCACATGTGGGACTGAAATGGCTTAAAATTATTATGGTATTTTTTTTCGGCGCGGTAATGCTTTTTTACGCGTTTACAGTTGAGAATACTCCTCTTGTTACAATAGCCGAATTTGTGCTGGGGCTTCTTCTTCTTGCGGACGGCGTTCTGAGCACCGTGGTCAAGAAAAAATACGGAAGCAAGGGCGCAAAAAAATGAAGCTGTTTAAGAAAAAATGCAGGTTTGAAAAGTCCCTGACGATTCTTTCAGAAAAAGGGTTTACCGCCGAATACGCTCAATCACTCAGAGATGAACTTGCTGAAGCCGAGCGAAAGCAGGACATTGCCAAAGGAAAAAGTTTTCTTGCAAATGCGTTGCTGATACTGGGAAATATTTCGGAAGCATATCAGACTTTCGAGGATATAAACATGAAATATCTGGAACCCCATTTAATCGGAAATCTGGTCAGTAATATGGTTTTTGCTGACTTTGTGCGGAACAAATTTAAACGCGCCGAGGAGCTGTACCAAGCCTACAATGCGGCGATACTTGGAGAACACAGCGACGCTTCAAAACGAAGTCTTGCCATTCATGAACATATCAAGGGACGGTACGAAAATTCTGTAGAAATACTTGTAAATATGATGGGCAGCGAATGCAGGTTTTTGGACATCTGTATGGTAAAGTCAATGCTGCGGCTTGATATGTTTGAGCAAGCCGCAGATTTTTCAGCATATTTCAGCCGATACAGCAGCTGCGGAGAGCTTGGCGAAGAAGTAAAAATACTGAAAAACAAAATTATCGGTGGGCTTTCTCCCCAAAAGAAAGCCGAATATATAAAAAACAGCGCCAAAGGTTAATTCCTTCGGCGCTGTTTTTTATTGTTTTTAATTGTCCTCATCGCGTCTTTTTTTGTTTGCGATCATCAGAGCCATAAATGACCCCATCGCCGCAGCCGCAGCACCCATAGGAACAGTCATATCAACGCCTGTCTTGGGGTTAACGGAATAAGAATCTGCGTCAGTATCGCCCAACGGATTATCGGCAAGCGGTACAGGAGCATCATCAAAAGTTTCAAAGCTGTCAGCATTCGAATATTCGTTGACTGTATCAGCAATGCTTTCCTCAGTTTCCTGAATAGGAGAATCCGCAAGAGGAACTTCCGTATCATCGAACATTTCAAAGTCGATAATAGGAGTAATTGGAGAATCGGAGAAATAATATGTTTCGGGAACAACCGGCACATTAGGTACATCAGGTGTGCTCGGCGGTGTTACAGGCACATCAGGAGTTTCCGGTGTGTCAGGTTCATCAGGAGTTTCCGGTGTGTCAGGTTCATCGGGAGTTTCCGGTGTATCTGTCTCATCGGGTGTTTCCGGTGTGTCAGGTGCAAAGGATTGTTAGGATGATCACGTATCCAAGGTTATGGATGAATAAAAGTTTTCACGGGTGGTTGGGGGGGTTGGGGGTGG
>CAMWRN010000076.1 GCA_947176675.1 uncultured Clostridia bacterium
GATATGCTTTATCAGTACCATGACTGCTCTGTACAGAAATTTCCGCCCAGCATATCCGAAATGCCGGAAAGCAGCATTATTACGCCCTGAACACGGTATGGAGCAACAATGTAGGTTCCTTTATTGTTGTTTTCCACATCTTCCTTGACAAGGTCTGCGGCGATAAGAGCGTTAAGGTGGTGATAAACCTGCCCGGTGGAGTTGAAGCCTCCCTCGCTGACTATCTGCGCCACCGTCATAGGCTTGCGGAGAAGTGCAAGCAGGATATTCAGCTTATCGCCGCTGCCTATGCAGTTGAGCACTTTTTCCGCAGTCCTGTCCTCAATAAGCTTCAGCAGGTTATCGGTGTTGTATTGCCCTATCCAGTTGGACTGCCGTCCGCCCGAAGCAAAAACGCCTGTGTAGACTACTCTGCCCGTACTGCCGTCCGCATTGCACTCGTCCTGGATTCTGTCCATAAGCGAAGCAAGCACCGTGTCGGAGGTCATATCGCTTATTTTTTTAACAAGACTGCTGTCGTTTAGTTTGTCCTCGGAATTGCCTGCAGCGGTTTCCTCTTCTGTTTTGCCGCCTTTCAGCAATTCCTTTATTTCGTTTATGTCCTTTCTCAAAGCGTCGATCTCTGCGCCGTAATTTCTTTCTGACATACATAATCCTCCTTTGATTTGGTTTTTCGGAATTCCGTAATTACATAATATCACAACAATCAAGTTTTGTCAATACGGTTTTTCGGAATTACGTAATTATTTACTGTAAACTTTTTATGAATACACTGAAAATAACTCATAGTAAAATTTGCACTATTAATTTTGCTTATTTTATGTATTACCCTTGACAAACTTTAAAATATATGGTAATATCTAAATTGTAGTATTGTTCTAATACAATATAATATCAAGGGGGAATCAATTATGGTATCAAGAGAAGTTATAACCGCAGCTCTTATAGGACTTGCTGTAACAGGCGTTATTCCTGTTATTGCGGGACTGGTGCTGCTTGCCGTACATAAGATAAAGGCGTCCAGCTTCTGGGCGGGCGTGCTGGCGTATGTCATTGCTTTTGTGGCTTACACAATTTTAAGCGGTATCCTTTCCGTAGTAATGATGGCTTCGAGCGGTCTGGATATGACAAGCATGATGACCGCCGCAACGGAATCAAACAGCTCCGTCAGCATTATTGTGACAATATGTCTGGGCATTGTGTTAGCAATTGCAATGGGTATCTGCGTAAGCGGCTGCATGAAGACCCGCACGTTTAACGCCGCGCTTTCCTGCGGACTTGGCTTCGGCGCGGGCTATCTGGTAACGGCGGCGATAAACTTTTACTCGTCCTACTCAACTTTCAGCAAGATAAACAGCGGAGAATTTGACAAAATATACTCAACTATGGTGTCTCAAGGTTTTATGGACAAGGAAACCGTCAATAAACTGAAAGAAACGGTTACGAGTCAAACCTCGGGAGATATGATAATTTCCATTGTTTCATCGGTTGCGGTCGCGCTGCTTATGGCTGCCGCCGCGGTCATCATCATGCGCGGAGTGTGCGCTAAAAAGGCTTTCGCCGGAATAGGCGTATCCTTAATACTTTTCGCGGCACAGTTCGGATTGTCGGGATTCATACCAAACGCTGCCGCAGCGGTTATCGTATCCTTGGCTATCGGAGCAGCCGCTTTGATCTTTGCGGTGCGCATGAAAAAGGACATCGTACCTCCCGAAAAGCCGTCATATTCAAACGACAGCTTTATGCAGTCCATTGAAAACGCAAAAAGCGAGACCGATGTAAAGTAATTTTTGTATATGGTTAAGCTAAATATACAAAAAGTATATAAATAAACAAAAATCTCCCGAAGAACGTTTCGGTTCGTTCTTCGGGAGATTTTCAGTTTGCGGCAAATTTATCCCGTTCCGCAACAGCCAATTGGTCGCAGCGTTCGTTTTCGGGGTGTCCTGCGTGACCCTTTACCCAGACAAATTTTACATTGTGAACGTCCAGCAGATCAAGAAGCTTTTCCCACAGGTCCGCATTAAGAGCGGGCTTTTTGTCGGATTTTACCCAGCCTTTCGCCCGCCAGCCTTTCGCCCAGCCTTTGGTAACGCTGTCCACAACATATTTGCTGTCGGTGGTAAGGATAACGTCGCAGGGATATTTCAGAGCGGAAAGAGCGGCAATAACGCCCATAAGCTCCATGCGGTTATTTGTAGTGTCCGCCGCACCGCCCGAAAGCTCTTTTGTGCGTTCTCCGACGCGGAGTATCGCTCCGTATCCTCCGGGACCGGGATTTCCCGAGCAGGCTCCGTCGGTAAAAATTTCTACAGTCATTTTTGAGTTTCCTCCGAATTTACAGTGTACTTCCGTATTATACCATATCGGTTTTGCTTTTTCAATACCCTGTGCATTTTACCGCCGAAAAACGTTAAGCAACAGTTTTTTATCATACTGACAATTTTCGGAGGGATAAATTCAGAAGTTATTAACAAAATTGATATTGCAGTTTTCGAGGTTTTATGGCATAATAATTATGTATATTTTTATGCTGCATATAATAGGGAGGCAAGCAACATGGGAAAAATTGAGAGGATAAAATGCGGCAACGGAAACTGCTACATAGTTTCAAACGGCGAAAATGCAGTTCTTGTTGATACTTCTCTGACAAAATACAGAGAAAAAATATTATCCGCCTGCAAACCCTATAAAATGCAGCTTCTCCTGCTTACCCACGGGCACATCGACCATATACAGAACGCCGCTTTTTTATCGGAAAAGCTTGGTATCCCAATTGCCATGCACAAAGCGGATACAGAGCTGATAAAGGATAATTTTTCACAGCCTATGTCGGCGGAAAGTTTTTTAGGGAAAATTGTTCTGTCCGTTTCCGAAAAGGATACGTTTAAAGAACAGGCGGACAAGTTCGTTCCTACAGTGTTTCTTGATGAAGGTGACAAGCTGGATAACTATGGAATACCTGCGGAAATAATTTCTGTTCCGGGACATACGAACGGTTCTATCGCAGTTGACATCGACGGAAAGCATCTTATTGTCGGTGACGCTTTGATGAATATGTTTTATCCAACCGTTTCCATGCTTTATCACGACAGGAACGTCATGCTGAAAAGCGCGGAACGCATAAGCCGCATGGATGGCAGGACGATTTATTTCGGGCACGGAAAGCCTGTGCCGAACAGAAAATGGACTAAATAAAAATGTTAATATACAGGGAATTAAATTCCCGTTTTGATATAATTTTAGGAGGTATTCAAAATGTCACAATCACACCAGCTTGTTATCGTTCTCGACTTTGGCGGTCAGTACAATCAGCTTATCGCAAGGCGGGTAAGAGAATGCGGGGTCTACTGCGAGGTAAAGTCCTACAAAACCTCTCTTGACGAGATAAAAGCGTTAGACCCTGCGGGAATTATTTTTACGGGAGGTCCCAACAGCGTTTATGCACCCGAGTCCTCCGTCTGCTCAAAGGAAATTTTTGAGTTGGGTATACCCATTCTGGGAATTTGCTACGGCTGTCAGCTTATGGCGCACCTGCTGGGCGGAACGGTCTCGACCTGCATTACTTCCGAGTACGGCAAGACCGAGACTTACTATGACAAGTCCTGCGTAATATTCAAGACGGTAAGTAATCTTCCCGACAAGGCTGTTTCGTGGATGAGCCATACCGATTATATTTCTGAAATTCCCGACGGTTTTAGGGTCACGGCACATACTGACAACTGCCCCGTTGCCGCTATGGAGTGTCCCGAAAGGAAGTTGTATGCGGTACAGTTCCACCCCGAGGTAAATCACACCGAGGGCGGCTTGGGTATGATAGACAGTTTTTTAAGGAACGTCTGCGGCTGCGTGGGCGACTGGACTATGAGCAATTATGCCAAAACTGCGGTTGAGGACATACGCAAAAAAGTTGGCGACGGCAAGGTACTGCTCGCTCTTTCGGGCGGCGTGGACAGCTCCGTTGCGGCGGCTCTCCTTGCAAAGGCTGTGGGGGACAAGCTGACCTGCATTTTCGTCGACCACGGCTTCATGCGTAAAAACGAGGGCGACGAGGTCGAGGAGGCATTTAAAGGCTGGGGACTTAATTTTGTCCGCGTGAACGCAAAGGAACAGTTTATGTCCAAAATGCGCGGCGTGTCCGACCCCGAGACAAAGAGGAAAATTATCGGCGAGGAATTTATCCGCGTATTTGAGCAGGAAGCGAAAAAGATCGGCAAGGTGGACTTCCTTGTGCAGGGTACAATTTATCCCGATATAATTGAAAGCGGTACCGGGGACGCTGCTGTTATAAAGTCACACCACAATGTGGGCGGGCTTCCCGACTATGTTGATTTTAAGGAAATTATCGAGCCGCTCCGTCTGCTTTTCAAGGATGAGGTCCGTGCGCTAGGACGGGAGCTGGGGCTTTCCGATGTGCTGGTGGACAGGCAGCCGTTCCCCGGTCCCGGACTTGCGATAAGAATTATCGGCGAAATTACCGATGATAAGCTTGAGATTTTACAGGATGCGGATTATATCTTCCGTGAGGAAATTGCAAAGGCAGGTCTTGACAAGGCGATACATCAGTATTTTGCAGTGCTGACTAATATGCGTTCTGTGGGGGTAATGGGCGACGGCAGGACGTATGATTACACCCTTGCTCTGCGGGGCGTTACAACGACAGATTTCATGACTGCGGATTTTGCTAAGATACCTTATGATGTGCTTGAACGGTGTGCAAGCAGAATCGTAAATGAGGTGAAATCAATAAATCGAATTGTGTATGACGTTACTACCAAGCCGCCTGCTACGATTGAGTGGGAATAGCCGAAATTTCACCATCGAATGGCTGTATATCAGCATTTGCGGGCTTTGGAAGTGCCTGCTTGATACTCACTTGATGCTTGCAGAATGTTTAAAGAATCCCCGTCAGAGCTTTGAGGCTCTGACGGGGATTCGCTGTTCTGTTAATTGTTATTTTTGAAACCATATAATGTAGTGTTTATCTGCTGAATTATTATCGCAGCTTCGTCAAAGTTTTCTTTCGCGATTTCTGAATTTTCAAACTGTTTAAGAAGCTCTGCCATTTGCTCCCGCAGCATTTTGTACGTCCTAGGACTGCCCTTGACTACAATGTCACGCTGAAGCGCCCTGTCTATCAGATACGCTTGCTTTGTCAAGCCCGACATTTTGGCGAGAGCCTCTATTTGCTCATATTCTTCTGGTGATACCCGAAATGCTAACGTTTTGTTCCTCCAGCGGTTCTTGCTGTCCATATTCTTCTGTGACATTTTCACCATTTCTTTCCATGTTAAGTCTTTTAGCAATTTTCTTTTGTGCGTCGGGAAATGCGTGCGCATATTGATGAGTGATCTCAATGCTTTTGTGACCCAGCCTTTCTGCGATAGCAACTGACGAAAATCCCATATTAATTAACAGCGAAACATGGGAATGTTTAAGGTCGTGCATTCGTATCCGCTTAACGCCTGCAAGCTTGCTTCCGTTTTGCATTATATGGCGGAGACGGTCTTCGGAAAACTCAAAGATGCGCTGCCCATTTTCTATTTCGTACAGGCTGTCAATGTACTCTTTAAGTTCCTCGGCAAGAAAATCTGGCATATCTACATTACGAATGCTCTTTTTCGTTTTAGGCTTGGCGGTCACATCGTGATCGCCTATTCTGTGATACCCCTTATCAATTCTTATAACATTGTTTTTAAAATCAATATCATCTGGAGTAAGCGCAAGCAGCTCGCTTATACGCAGCCCGCACCAATAAAGGACCTCAAAGGCATAGAAAGCATCAGGCTTGTCCATTATTGCATCTGCAAATTTCAGATACTCCTCTGTTGTCCAGCACTGCTTTTCATGACCACTGTTTTTGTGGAAGATACATTCCCCCGCCGCTGGGTTGGACGGCAGTTTGTAATATTTGACAGCGTGGCTAAGTATTGCAGAAAGTTGATTAAATATTGTCCGCAGATAATCTTCGGAATACCGTTCACCGTTTTCTCTGCGTTCTTCCAAAAGATTATTTTGCCAGTGTCTTATATCCAGATTGGTTATTTTGTCAAACTTTTTATTGCCGAAATACGGAATAAGCTTTACCTTGATAATGTTCTCTTTTGTCTGCCAAGTGTGTTCACGTATCGTATTCTTATTGTCTTGCTTGTAAATTTCAACGAATTCAGCAAACGTCACTCCATCGTGTGACGTTTGCTTATTGGACTCAATTTCTTTTAGGAAATCTTCTTCCCATTTCTTTGCCTCGCGCTCAAGCTTAAAACCTCGTTTGGTTTTCTTTTTCTTTTTTCCGTCTGTGTCTACATAGGTAAAGGAGCAGTACCATGTGGTTTTCTGCTCCTTGCCATCCTTTGTCTTTTTAACGTACCTGTATGCGCCCATTATGCAGCACCTCCTAACCCTATATCTATGTAAAACTTCTCACAGAAGTATTTGCGGTTTACTTTTCCTGCCACCGTGTGGTAGCCTTTCTTGTTCATCTCGTCGTTGATAAGCTTTATCTGCTTGTAGGCACAGGGTTTGGATACCCCCAAAATCGCTGCCACCTCGTCAGCATTCAAAAAATTCTTTTCATTCATAATCTATATAAAAACCTCCTTCTTTGTAATTTGCTGGGGTAAATGCTCCAGACTCGCGCGGATGTTGGGTTACGTCGTAACGCGGTAGAGGCTGGAAGCTATTCAATTTTCAAGGTTCTCGTTTTTATCTCAAAAGTGTATTTTTATTTTCTATATTTTCATTATACTTAAATTGGCTTTTGGGTCAAGCGTTTTAAAACTTTTCTAAAAAAATATTTTTTGTAAATAAATTAACGATTTTTTTTTAACAAAGCCATTCTGCTTACTAAAGCAGTGCAGGACGGCTTTATTTTATGCTGTTGTTTTGTTATATTAGCGCTATATTTGTTTAAAAATAGTATTTATATGTTGCAATAATCTTGAATATATGTTATAATATGTGCATAATAATCTTGAAAAAGCGCAAAATACGTATAGCGTTAAGCTTGAAACAATGCGGAGGTTTGTATGAAACGAAAAATCTATGAAAAAATGCTTGAATGGAAAAACAATCGGGACGGTACTGCGTTGCTGATAGACGGCGCAAGACGTGTAGGTAAAAGCTATATTGCCGAGCAGTTCGCAAAGGAAAATTACAAGTCATATATACTTATTGATTTTTACAGCGCGCCTGCAGAGGTGACTGACCTTTTCAAAAACTACCTTAACGATTTGGATAACCTATTCATGTACCTGTCCGCATATTATCAAGTAAAGCTTTTTAAGAACGAGTCGCTTATCATCTTTGACGAGGTGCAGATGTTCCCGAAAGCAAGAGGGGCAATAAAGTATTTAACGGCGGACGGACGGTACAGCTACATTGAGACAGGCTCGCTGATGTCCGTCAGAAAAAATGTTAAGGATATAATTATCCCCTCCGAAGAAAGACATATCAATATGTATCCAATGGATTTTGAAGAATTTATGTGGGCATTGGGTGAAGAAGAAATTATGCCTATGATTAGGGACTGTTTCCAAAAGAAAAAGCCCATGGGTCAATTAATACACCGACGAGCAATGGATTATTTCCGCCAGTACATGATAGTCGGCGGAATGCCGCAGGCTGTGGAGCTTTACTCAAAAACAAAGGATTTTGAAGCGACTGACAGAATAAAGCGGGATATACTTGAATTGTATCGACAGGACATTATGAAGCACTCCGACGGAAACGAGCTTGAAATAGAGGCTATATTTGACGAAATACCTGCCCAGCTTTCCAAGCATGAGAAAAAATTCAAGCTAAGCGACATTGAGCGTGGGGCAAATATGCGTAAGTACAAACAACCGTTCAATTGGCTTGCCGACGCAATGATAGTCAATAATTGTTACAACTCAACAGAACCCAACATTGGCTTGAAGCTTAATATGGACAGAACAACTCTGAAATGCTACATGGCGGACACGGGGCTACTTATAAGCCATGCGTTCGACGAAAACGGACTTGTCACCGAGGAGATATACAAGAAGCTTATGTTTGATAAGCTTACTGTGAACAACGGCATGATCATGGAGAACATTGTTGCTCAAATGCTGACCGCAGCGGGACACAAGCTCTATTTTTACTCAAACAGTTCAAGGGACAACGCCGAGGACCGCATGGAAATAGATTTCCTTACCGCAAAGAGCAAGATAACCAACAGCCATAACATTTCTCCCATTGAAGTCAAGTCTGGGGAACGCTACACCCTTTCTTCACTGAACAAATTCCGCAGGAAATACAGCGAGTATACAAACGTACCATACGTACTTCATACAAAAGACTTTAAAGAAGAGGACGGGATAGTTTATCTGCCGCTGTATATGACGCCGCTTTTGTAATTAAGGAATTTTGCTTACTGCCATTCAATGCGTCCGTGCTTTTTTTGCAGCGATTTATCCGCAATCGCAAATAACAACCGTTGCAAATGATTTCTTATCCTGCAAACAATGCAACGCAGGCGTTTTTAATTCTACTCAAAGTATAAAAATATTGCAATAACGTCACAGTAGGCTTGCCTCTCTTCTTTGCAGAATTTAATTTTATTAGCAACATCCTTCAATTACAATAGCAAACACTTTTGAAATATTACCTAACGTACCACAAAGATATTTTTTACATCATGAGCCAAGCAATGCGATTATCCGTTAGATACGAAAGCTTACTCAATTACGATATAGGTCAGCAGAATATAATAAAAGGAAAACAAACATCGTCAAGCCCGTTCTATAACGTGGTTTGACAGTGTTTTTGTTCTCTCGTTTTATTGCAAAAATTACATAGTTATTGACAATAGAATGGGAGAACCATTCTCATTTCGTTGCAAAATTAAAGCAAACACACAAAAGGTTCAGACAAAAATTGTTTAATCTGCCGATGCATTTTATTTCTCGCCAAGGGCGACTTTTTGATATAATCTTGCCATCAATAAATTAAAAGAAGGTTGTATCAAATGTACACTCAATTTTTCGCGAACAAATCAAATATTAAAAATATGGAGCACCTGCTCCCAGGTTCGGCAGGACATATTTCATGCAACGCTCTGCTGCTGTTTATTTTTGCAAGTCATGAGTTGCCGCTTTACTCACCTACAGAGAATATCTCTGAAACCTGCTGCACAATACTTACCGATAAGTTTAAAGAGAAATTTTGTAAGGTTTTACAAGTTAATGAACGTTCTTATAAGAGGAACATTAAGGAGCTTACAGACGCTCATTTGCTCTACTTAATCAATAAAAAAGAACAATCATATTTTGTGAATCCTTTTCTTGCCTCTAAAAT
>CAMWRN010000077.1 GCA_947176675.1 uncultured Clostridia bacterium
GTCTTGATCCGCTTGTACTGGAAAAGGGTCTTGTGGGAGGACAGGTTGCCGTCAGCAGCATTGTCGAAAATTATCCCGGATATTCAAGCATAACCGGCGCGGAGCTGTCTGAAAAAATGAGAGACCATGCGCAGGCGTTGGGAGTGAAAATCGCCGAGTTCGATGAAATAGAGCGGGCAGAGCTTTCCGATACCGAAAAACGGATAATTACAGAAAACAAAATTTATGAGCCGACAGCGGTAATTATTGCTACGGGAGCTGTCCCGAAGCCGCTTCTGGTGAAAAATGAAGCCAGATTCCGAGGCAAGGGCATACACTACTGCGCTCTGTGCGACGGAGCAGCCTACAAGGGAAAAACAGTTGGCGTGGTAGGCGGCGGCAGTGCGGCTATTGAAGAAGCTCTCTACCTTGCAAATATTGCCGAAAAAGTAATACTGATAAGGCGGAAAAGCAGCTTTCATGCGGAAAAAACTATTCTCAAACGTGCGGAAGAAACTCCCAACATTGAGATATTGTACAATACCGATCTCATAGATGTGGGCAGTCGGAATGATGGAGATTTTCTGGAGTATGCGGTCGTTGCGGATACCGTTACCCTTGAAGAACGCAGGATACCAATGTCCGCGGTGTTTACCTATATCGGAAGCGCTCCGAGGACGGAGCTTCTCCGCGGCAGTCTGGAGCTTGACCCAAGCGGCTATATTGTTGCTGACGAAGATATGCGGACAAGCCTGAAGGGTGTTTTTGCTGCGGGAGACGTGCGCACAAAGCGTTATCGGCAGATAGTTACCGCTGTTTCTGACGGCGCAGTCGCGGCTCTCAGCGCAGAAAAATATATTAGTCAAAATAAAAGAAATTGAAAAGGAGTGTTTGGAATGATAAAAGTTTTTTCATCGGACAGCTGCGGATACTGCACAAAGCTTAAAGCATACCTTGACAGCAGACGTGTCGAGTACGATGTTATCGATGTGGCGGAGTCCCGCGAAAACTACGACAAGCTTATCAGCGTTTCTGGACAGACAGGTATCCCTGTTACAGTTTTTGACAGCGGAGAAGTGGTCATCGGTTTCGATAAACCCAGAATAGACAGTCTGCTGAGCTGACTTGATAATAAAAAAGCAATACTGTGCAGAAGCGCAGTATTGCTTTTTTCATTAAATTATATCCGATCAGCTACATTTGATACCCTCACGCACAGCCTTGCCGTAGATCTTGTAGGTAGCTTTTCCAGAATTTTTAGCGCAGTAAAGTGCACTGTCGCTGTTGACCATCAACTTTTCGATATCGTGGCTGCCCGATTCTATTACAGCATATGAAATTCCTGCACTGGCTGTCATAAGCGAGAATTCCTTATGGCTTCTGTAAAACGCGCAGAGTGTACTGAGCAGATTGGCGGTACTGCTTTCAAGCTCGCTTTCGGAATACGTTCCGGTAATGACTACAAGGAACTCGTCTCCGCCCAGTCTGGCTATAAAGTCGTTTGTAAAACACTTTTCGATCAGCGCGGAGGTTTCGATCAAAGCCTCGTCTCCGACCTGATGCCCGAATGTGTCATTTACTGTCTTGAAATTATCGAGGTCTATCGTTATAAGCGAAAGCTGTGGTTCTGTCTTGACCATTCCAAGATAAGAAAAAAGACTTCTTCTGTTATGCAGACCTGTCATAAAATCGGTGTTTGCGTTTTGCAGGGTCTGAAGCTCGAACGCTCTTTCAAGCGTAACATCGCGGAAAATATTCACTGTGCCTATATTTTTATCAAAAATATCAATGATCGGCTGCTCGCTGAAAACAAGGGTCTTTGTTTCGCCGCCTGCGTTTTTGGTGATCTCAACATTTCCGTCGGCATTTACGGTATGGTCTGCAAGAGCCTTTTCCTTCCATTTTTCAAAATTCTCGCCAATAATACTGCCGTCCTCCGGAAAATAGCTGCTGAACTTCGAGTTAGTGCTGATAACTGAGTTATGCCTGTCAGCAACTATAACGGCGTACGGCATACTTTCCAAAACAACGTCAAGCTCGTTGTTTGTGTTCTGAATATCGGTAACATCGTGGGCGATACCGCAGGTGCCGAAAATACTTCCGTCGGAGTCGATAAGCGGAGACTTATAGGTTCTGAACTGGCGCATACCGCTCTTGGTCTTGACTTTTTCGTCGAACAGACAGGTCTTGCGCGCCTCCATAACAATGTCTTCCGATTCAAGACAGACATAGTCGCCCTGATCATACTCGCTCTTTGGGATATCCCATATGTAGTAATGTCCCTTTTTGTATATCTGTGACTTGGTTTTTTCCACCGCTTTGCAAAAGCTGTTGTTCACTATAAGGTGTGCACCGTGTGAATCCTTAAACCAAACCAGATCTGGAATACTGTCAATAGCCGTATTAAAGCATATCTCCGCCTTGCGGCTGTCGGCGCGGTATTTCATATTGTCCATAAGCCGCTTGAAACCGGATTTCAGAAGCTTCTCGCAGCGGATATCGCCGGACGGCATTACCCACATATCGTCGGAGTTTTCGATCTGTTCCTCGTTCGGGAGGTTATCCGCAGAAACTATCAGAACGGTATATTCTGCGTCAGTGCTCGGAAAGTCCGCATTCTTGCCCGTACAGTCAACGATCACAGCGCTTCCCAAGTCGGAAACGCTGCCGATATCATCGGAACGGGAATAGGTTTTTATTTCAAAGGAGCTGTCTTCGGGCTGAGTAACACAGTTCAGTATTTCCTCAATTTTATTGTCGGCGCTAATAATACTGACAGAAAAGTGATTAAAGAACATCAAGTACACCTCGTTATAAATCAGAATAACACAAATGGTTAAAATTAATTATACACAAGATTTACAAAATATTCAAGAGTAATACTAAGTATTAATTGTGAATTATGTGTTAACTTGCGATTAATAAAAAGAAGTCCGCAGTCGCAGGGTACAACAAACGTTATACTCTGTGACCGCGGACCCTGTGAAGGATCTTTGCGTTTGATTTCTACAGCAGATTGCCGTTAATGCCAATATACATACAAATAATGCAGCTGTTTCCGTCGAGCATTTTTACGCAGTAATATATCTCGGTAACAGCTTTCAGATTCTTTCTCAGAACGTATTCGTAAAGCCTGTTCTTTTCGTGCGAAAGCCTGAAGATATCTCCGCTGTATTTGCACATAACAGCGTTTTCGAGTTTGAACTTAGGTTTGAAAACATAACGCGAGTTGCTCTTGAAACGCTTATCAACGGGAATGATAAATTCCACTCCCAGTATTGACATATCGTTGTCGGTAACTCTTTCAAAGATAGAAAATACAATATCTCCCGTTATCGTCAGGTCCATGGCGTCAATGTTCTCCCGCACGAAGCATATAAGTTCGGGCAAAGACCCCTCGCTTATCCTTGTCCGGTACGACAGAACATTTTCATACCACAATTGCTGATTTTCAACAAAACACATTTTGATCTCCTCTTTGCGAAATATCAATCACTTAGTCTGACATTACGCATAAATGCGCATTATTAAAAGCCGTAATAAATCACATACAAAATAAGCTCTGCAAGCGACATCGTTATTCCTCCTTTGCTGTAATTATGATTGTATTTTATTAAAAATTTTGAAAAAGCTCAACATTTATCGAACAAGCACACCTTTTTGAGGAACAAACTATATTGAATAATTTTCGACAATATGATAGAATAATATGGGGTGGTGTAATATGATTGTTGCGGTATGCGATGATGAGAAAACCATGCAGAACTGCCTGTCCGTTCTTTTAGAGGAATACGGAATGAAAAAAGGCGTAAATATCCTAATCGACAAATTTGAAAGTGGATACGCTCTGCTGAGAGCTCAAAGGAAATATGAGATTGTATTTATGGACTATCAAATGGACGGAATCAATGGTATAGAAACCGCAAGGAAGATTCGTAATGCTAACGACGACTGTACAATAATTTTTATCAGCGCATTTCCCGAAGCTGCGCTGGATTCCTTTGAAGTGGGTACTTTCCGCTTCCTTAAAAAACCTGTTGATAAGCAGAAACTCTTTCGTGCGTTAGACGATTATATAAAAACGTCTGATCTTGATAAATTCCTTACCGTTAAGACAAAAAGCGGAATATGGAAAATAAAAATATCCGACATAATCTATGCTGAAGCCAAAGGCAAGCATACGGTCATACGGACTGTTAAAGGTTATATGGAAGTATTCGTTCATCTGAAAATTATTGAAAACAAGCTTCCGCCGGAAAAATTTATAAGGTGTCAGCGTGCTTATGTTGCGGGATTTGAACATATAAGCAACCATACTTCCAACGAAATACTTTTCGACAACGGAGAAAGAGCACAGATAGGAAAACTTACTTAAAAAAATTTAAAGAAACATTTCAAAAATATATAATCAAGTATAATTCGAGAACCCTTTAGGATGATTTAATTATGAGCATAATTCAGACCGTTTCAAATATAATAATGGTTTTTGCCTCAACAGCTCTTATCAGGGCTTTCGGAATATCAAAATACAGAGGTAAAAAATATATTTTTATTTCCGCTGCCGTAAATTTATTTTTTACTGCCGTCACTTTTGCGCTGCATGAATTTAATTTGAATACTGTATCCATAGCTGTTTATCTTATGATGTATTTTTCAGCTTTCCATATTGTTTTCGGAGAGATAAAACTGTCGCATTTTTATATTGCTATAATGTCCGACTGTATAACATCTCTTTTGTCATCTTGCTTTTACATTATGATTGAAAATCTTATTAGATCTGACTGCTATGATACAAAAACGGCGGCGCTGTTGTCTGTCAGGCTTGTACTGCTGCTGACGGCACTGAGCGTCAACCGTTCCGAAAAAGTACGCAGAATACATCTTACAATAAAAATCATTCCAAAGCATATTTTTATATTAACAACTATGTCTGTTTTATTCATTTCGCTACTTGCTGAGAACAACAGCTTTACCGCAGAAAGTTCCGTGAAGCAGATTATAAACGCGCTGCTTATTGCCGCGCTTACTGTCTCGCTGACAGCTATTATATTTTCTCTGTTGATAAGCGTTGTTTCAAAAAAGCAGATCGCCGATACCAATATTATGCTGAAAAATATGGTAGACACCCAGCTTCGGCATTATAAAATACTTGAAAAGCTAAACAACGATATCAGAGCTTTCAGACATGACTATATAAATCATGTGCGAAGCATATCCTCTCTTCTTGAAATGAAGCAGTATGACGATGCAATTGAATATACCGGAAAACTTATCAACGCAAGTCCCGTCAATAATTTTTCCTTTCAGACCGGCAATAATCTCGCCGATGCCATTCTGACCGATAAAAACGATCTTTGCGGAGAGTCTGCGAAAATAATCTTTTACGGATTCATTCCCGATAAGATAGACAACTCGGACTTGTGCGTCATACTTTCCAACTCTCTGGACAATGCGGCAGAAGCGTGCGCAGACTGTGAGGGGTATAACCTGATAGAAGTATGCGCACAGGAAAGGCAGGGGTATTTTGTGCTTACCGTAAGGAATCCCACTTCTGACCAAAGGACATACAACAGCATTCCCGATACCATTAAACCCGATGCTCTGAATCACGGCTTCGGGCTGAGAAACATAGAAGCTATAGTCAAAAAATACGACGGACACCTAAGCATCAAATGTGAAAACAAGGTTTTTGAATTATCACTTACATTTAAGCTGTAACTGTATTTTATTATTTTCTGACTTTTCGTAAATCAATAAAATAAAAATGAGCAGATCTTCCGTTGAACTGCTCACAAAATATAGACAAATAGGATATGAAAATGCTCCCTTAATTAGACTTTTTTCGGTATATTTCTATTGTACCGTATTGTCTAATTAAATGGGAGCATTTCAGGTTTGTACAGATTGATTTTTTAACTTTTTTTGTTTCCGAGAGTTTCCGAAAAAGCGGTGTTACGCCAGTTTCCTCTGAAGTAGAACCACATGGACATTACAGCTGACAGTCCCCAGCCGATGGGCCATGCCCACAGGAAGCCGCTGAAGCCCATTCCCGCCGCAGGTATCTTTCCTGCGATAAGCTCTGGTACCAGTGCGTAGGACAGCACGACTCTCAGCAGAAGATCGCTGAACGTTGCCGCCATGAATGACTTCATTGCCCCCGCGCCTTTCAGCACTCCGTCGGACAGAAGTTTAAGTCCCAGAACAGCATAGAACGGCGATACAGCTCTCAGGAAAGAAACTCCGATACCGAGAGCCTCCTCCGACGGTTCGGAGAAGAATATCCCTATCATTGCTTCGCTGAAACCTAAGTAGCACACTAAAAACGGCACTATACATATCGCCGTAAATACCATTCCCGCTTTATAACCCTGAGGGACGCGCTCGTGCTTGCCTGCGCCAACGTTCTGCGCCGTAAAAGAGCTTATGCCGTTGGAAATGCACGCCATGGCATTTACCGCAAAGGTGTTCAGCTTTATGGCGGAGGAATATCCAGCAAGAACAGCGGAATCCATGTCGTTTACAAGTCCCTGTATAAGCAGGTTTCCTACAGAGACAAAGCTTTGCTGACATATGGTTGGTATGGCGATTCTGCTGACGGTTTGGAGCATATGGGGAGAAAACAGGGGACTTTTGTGTGTGGTGCTGATTTTTTTCAGACGTGCGAAAAGCGCAGCCGCTGCAAGCACAGCCGATATTCCCTGAGCGATAAAGGTCGCCCATGCAACGCCCGCAACTCCCATCTGCATGGGGATAACCATGATAAGGTCGAGGATTATATTTCCCACAGACGAAGCGATAAGGAAGATAAGCGGTGTCTTTGAGTCCCCCAGAGCGGTAAAAATTCCTGTGCAAACATTGTACATAAAGAGGAAAGGAAGTCCTGCAATGTAGATTCGCAGGTACAGCACCGAGTCGGCAAAAATATTTGCGGGAGTGTTCAAAGCTGTCATGATAGGGCTGCAGAAAAAAAGTCCTCCAACAGTCAGGATTGCCGACAGGAAAAAGGTGGTTATCATAGAGGTGGACACCGCCGTTTTCATTCGGACATATTCCTTTGCACCGAAAAGCTGTGAGATAACTACTGCGCAGCCTCCGTTTATACCGTTGGCGATCTGGATAAACAGCATTGTAACAGGGTAGGACGCTCCTACCGCGGCAAGGGCAAGCTCGCCGTCTATGGGTGCAGAGCCTACGAAATTTCCCGCGATAACGCTGTCGCAGATATTGTACATCTGCTGAAAGATAATGCTGATAAGCATTGGCAGAGTAAACCGCCATATCAGCGACGAAGGTTTGCCTTTTGTCAGATCGGTAATCAAATTTAAAAGTCCTTTCATATGTAATATTGATTTGTTCGGTTAATATTATACAACATTTACATGGATTTCCGCAAATAAAAACAGCACAAATTTTGAAGAAAAATTCCGCGGTTTTTTGGCAATCAAAACCGCGGAAGAATTTATTTAATAAAATTGAAACAAAATATCATATCGTTGAAACGAACCGTCCGAAAGCAGCAGCGCCCTTGGCATTCCTTTTGTAGACTCCTGCGTGTTCAAGAACTTTCATGAATACCTTTCCGATCTCGTCCTTGATAACATCGTTTACGTTTTCGGGAGTGATCTCTCTGTGCGCGGTAAATTCCTCCGCCCAGTCGGCGTGCTTTTCCAGCTCGGGGTCTTCACGGACTGCGCTTACGCCTTTGTTTATCAGTACATCGGCAAGAGCCTCCATTTCATCCTTGAGACGGGCGGGAAGAACGGCAAGTCCCATAACTTCGATAAGACCGATGTTTTCCTTTTTGATGTGGTGAAGCTCGCTGTGCGGGTGAAAATATCCCAACGGACATTCCTCGGTAGTGATGTTGTTTCTCAGAACGAGATCAAGCTCGTAAGCGTTTCCGTTCTTGCGGGCGATGGGGGTTATAGTGTTGTGGGGAACTCCGTCGGTCTCCGCGAAGATGAATGCGCTCTCATCGGTATAGCTGCGCCATTTGGTAAGTATCTTGTCCCCAAGCTCGATAAGACGTTCATAGTCATGGCAGCTGAGTCTAAGAACGGACATAGGCCACTTGACTCTTCCGATGTCAACATCTTCAAAGCCGTGGATAGCGTAGGTCTCCTCAACGGGAGCGGACGCCATTGCAAAATTGTGGTGTCCTCCCTGGAAATGCTCATGGGTGAGGATAGAGCCGCCGACAATTGGCAGGTCGGCGTTTGAGCCGATGAAATAGTGGGGGAATTGCTCCACAAAATCAAACAGCTTGCCGAATGCGGCACGGTCTATTTTCATTGGAGTATGTACGCTGTTAAGAAGTATGCAGTGCTCGTTATAGTATACGTAAGGGGAGTATTGCAGACACCACCGCTCTCCGTTGATCTTTACGGGGATTATCCTGTGGTTCTGTCTGGCGGGGTGGTTGATGCGTCCGGCGTAACCCACGTTTTCCTCGCAGAGAAGGCATTTGGGGTATCCGCTGGGCTTTGCATTTAATGCGGCGGCGATCGCTTTGGGGTCTTTTTCGGGTTTGGAGAGATTTATAGTTATCTCCAGATCGCCGTACTCGGTGGCGGCAGTCCACTTCATATCCTTGGCTATTCTGTCGCGGCGGATGTAGTTGGAGTCGCCGCTTAGCTTGTAGTAATAGTCGGTAGCGGCTTCGGGAGATTTTTCGCGGTAAAGCTTGCGGAACTTTTCGATCACTTCCGAGGGACGGGGAGTAAGGCAGCCCATGATCTTGGTATCGAACAGGTCGCGTGCAACAGGACCGTCATCTGTAAGACCTTTTTCGACAGCGTATTCGAGCAGCTCACGCAGGACGGGTTCAAGCACCACGCCGTTGAAATTCTCCTCGGGCGGGTCGTAGTCGTCGATGTGAAGCGTTTCACAGACAGCGTTTGCGGCGTATATCCTGTCCTCTGCGGATATAAGATTTTTTTCCAAGCCGTAGCATACGAGCTTTCTTACGGCGACATGTATATTTTTATCGGAACACATTTCTGACAGCTCCTTACGGTAATTTAATTATAGTAATATTATATCACGTTCAATCCGATTTTGCAAGCATAAAACAAAGTAAGTTCGTCACGGAAGCTTGTTAAATCCCGCGGAACAAAAACAATGTGCTCACA
>CAMWRN010000078.1 GCA_947176675.1 uncultured Clostridia bacterium
TGGAAATTTCAAAAACGGTCTGCGGACGTCTTCTCCCCGACGACAAAATCTCGCGCGTAAACGAGCTGTGCGAGCAGATAGAAAGCGCATAGAGAGGGTACACCGAGACAAACAAAGTCTTTGCAGAGCGCGGTCTGCGCGGCGTTGAGGCGATGTCGGAAACGATTTCCGAACTGGATATTCGGGCGCGGGAGGAAATTGAGCAGGAATTAAAAATGCAGTAAAAATTCTCACTCGTCTTTATCTCTGACCGGTGCTGTTTTGGCGTTAAGGCAAAAGCATTAATTTTCTTGCTTCAATCAGCATATTGGGATCGTATGAATTGTTTATTCTATATTCTTCCGTTAACTGACCTATTACCTTATTTATGTCAATTCCGCTTTTGTATGGTCTTGCAGCCATCATAGCGTCTATAGAATCTGCAATACCAACTGCTTCGACTGTACGCGGCAGGTCACTTACACCCCAATATCCGCTTCCGTTGCGGCGTTCATGGTGCAAAAGTGCAATCTCAGCTACTTCTTCCTTAAATCCAGCGCCTTTCAGGAACCTGTAGCCTGCTTTGGTATGCTCTTTTATGGTTTTATACTCTTCTTGTGTTAACGCACTGTGTTTTTCGACTAAACTGACAAAGAAGATTTTTCCAACATCATGCACTATGGAGCCTTCAGCAGCAACGATCAGTTCATCGCTTGAAAACTTCATGTTTTTCCCTATTGCGGCAGCAATTATGGCGACTCTCATTGAATGTTCATAAGACCATAAGGAGCGCCTTTCAAGACAACCAACCATCTCCGTGACACTATTTTCGTTAGAGACTTGTTCTAATATTTCCATCACTTCGTGCTTTATAGTTTCTGGAGCAAATGGAATAATTTTTCCTATAGAATAAGAAATAAAAGCTTTAGCCATATCCGCTTCTGTAGCAGTTGGATTACATTCTACATATTCTTCAAAAGAGATTACGCCTCTGCTTAAAAGGTCTTCTAATCTTTGCTGATTCACAGCTTCGCCTTTTGCGGCAAACAAGATCCCTTGTGAGTTGACAACATTACGTTCAACAATTGCCTTTTTCATATTTGTTCATCCTAACATATTTGAGTAAAAATAAGTATAATCTTACTGCTTTGCTATGAGAAGATATCTCATAGCAAAGTATGGCTATATATAGCATATTATAAAATTACTTAATTGTCAAGACCTTTTTATAGTTGAAAGTAAAAGCAGCTTTGAAAAGCTGTTTATGAAAAAAGATATTATCTTCCGTTTGACTATACCCAAGCGGGAGATTAAAAACTGTCCCGTATGAGGTCTGTTCGGGTCTAAACGGAATATGCCGTATAAAAATACCACCCTAACGAGAATTTGGTATAATATAACAAACCCAGCAAATTAAAAAAGTAAAGAAGGCTGCATATGGCCAAAATAGGTTACATAAGAGTTTCCAGCATTGGACAGGAAACGGCAAGGCAGGATCCGCTCATACGTAAGCTTGGCGTGGAAAAAGTCTTTTCCAAAAAGCTGTCTGGCAAAACCACCAAATGTTCAGAGCTTCAGAATATGCTTCAATACGTCCGTGAGGACGATGTTCTGTATGTCGAGAGTATTTCCCGACTGTCTCATTCAATTCGTGACCTGCTAAAAATTGTGGATACTCTGCAAAATAAGAGTGTCAAACTTGTAAGCTGCAAGGAATCACTGGATACGGGTACGCCTCAAGGCCGGCTTGAATATCCCATTTCTTTAGCAAAAGTTGCAAGTTCTTTTAACTCCCACTGTTCCCAAGCTATAGTTTTTTCAATAAAAATGGAGCCAAGAAAATCTTAGCTCCATTTAAATTATGCGTATCTGGACATTTATTCAGTTGTTGGCTGTGATGAAAATTTATCATTGTCAATTCTGAAATTATCATCACGAAGCGGTAATATTTCATCAATAAGCAAATCGGATAATGCATTCTTCATTGCCTGATGATACTTGAATTTGGAGATTCCGTTATGAGTCACAGAATAGCGTTCAAAATTAGCTGATTTTTTTAAATTGTTAAGTCCCGATATTTCTATGTCACCGTATTCGTAACGATCAGCAGCATAGGAAACCGCTTCAAGTGTAACACACCATTCTTCCGCAAAAGCCGCAAGGATGCTGTCGATAGCTTCCTTACGCATATCAGCAAGAACATAAGATACTCTTTTGTCCTTGAACTCGTCAGGATTTTCGCTGACATTCTCCCATAGCTTCTGCATCAAAGCGTCCAACTTCGGATTTGACGAAAGCAGTTCTTCAATGTACTCGTTTATTTCATTAAGCAAATTCTGATAATGCTGTTCACTGCGTTCTTCATCACTTGCGGAAACAACAGTCTGAATTAGGCTGACAATATAATCATAGTCAATTTTTTCCTTGCTGTATGCCTTAAGTTCATATTCAAGGTCAATTATTTCATCGGGAGGTGTATCACCGCCCTGCCCGCGATTTATACTTCCACGAATATTTCTGTAATGAACAGCATAATCGTTATATTCTTCCTGTGTTATACCATAGAAATCGGGCGGATTTTCTGCATATTTCGTGAATGCTTTCAGACTTGAATATATCTTATCAAACTCCTGAAAAGCCTTTGCAAATCTGCGCTTTCCTTCCTTAGAAAGTGTAGGTACTATATCAGGTGTTTTGGCTGTAACACGCAGATATGCAATGTTATTCCGTTACTCAATAATGGTGGACGTGTTCAATGCACGTCTGCCGCAGGAGCTTGTATGCAAAAATAAGCTTGATGACGAGCTGAAAAAGAAAATACTCCGCAAGCCTTATACAGAACAGATTGACCGCCTTATATTCCTTTACGGTGTTGGCGTTTTAAATACGGAGGCTCTTAAAAGCCTTGTGTTACACAACGATTTAGATTTCCTTTCAGACGGTCTTGCCGTATGCGATAAAAATGGTAAGAGGTTAAAAAACAGCGGTCATTATCTTAGTGAGGAGCAGCTTGCAAAAGCATTAGAAAGGCTTAAAGAGCCTGTTATGGTTTTAAAAGGTTCTTTTTATAATACTTGAGATGCTGGACGAGGTGAAAAAATCAAACGTGCGGAATTTAAGCTACGTGGATAACGGTATCACCCGTATTTCGGACGCGCGGGAAGCGGCTCGGGAGCTGGGTCAGCTTCAGGCGGAGTCCCGCGGCAAAACGGAGCAGATTGCCGAAAACAGCAAGCAGACAGGTTCACAAAATGGCGCAGCAAATGGAGGAGTTTGTGCAGAATTCCTATTCAAAGGCAAACTCTATCGTGGAGAAGACGGACAATCAGAAAAAGATAACCGCGGCGACCTCCGGAACCTTTGGCAGTGTACGGAAAATTGCGGACAAGCTTCTTGAACTGAGCAAAATTTAAAACGGTTATTTTCGTCGTAAAAACAGTAATTTTCGTCAGACGCGGTTTTGCCGCTTATTTTATGCTATAATGAATGCTTAAGGGCGTATTCCGCGCTTATAAGAGAGAAACGAGGCAGAACCAATGAATTGTATCTGGAATTTTTTTGATAACATAAACGAGCTTGTTTACGTATCCGATATGGACAGCCATGAAATAATCTACATGAATAAAAAATGTATGGAAGCCTGCGGCGTTTCAGACTTTGGCGAACTAAAGGGCAGGAAATGCTACGAGGTGCTACAGGGGAACAGTTCCCCCTGCGCGGCGTGTACAAATGACAAGCTGACGGAGAGCGAATTTACGGAGTATAAATTTTTCAATCCCTTCCTTAACAAGCATTTGCTTGTCATGGATACCATGAGGACGGAGGCAGACCGCCGCTGCCGTTTTGAGCTTGCGGTGGACATAAGCAGACATGAAGCCTCGGCGCAGTCCCTTGACAGATACGAGGAGCTTGAAAAACGGGTGAACGACGGCATAAAGCACGCCGCCTGCGAGACCGACCCCGACAAATCTCTTAATATAATACTTGAATTCCTCGGCAAGACCCTTAAAGGCGAACGGGCTTATATTTTTGAAAAAAATACCCACGGCGACGACAATACATACGAATGGACAGCCGCGGGAGTGACCCCCGAAAAGGATAATTTGCAGAATCTTCCTCCCGAGGTGTGCGAAAACTGGTACCGCTATTTCAGCGAGAACAAAAATGTAATGTTCGACGACATAGAAAAAATGCGGCGGGACGACCCGTTGCAGTACGAAAACCTGAAGGGGCAGAATATACGCTCTATAGTCGTTGTGCCGCTTTATGACGACAACAGGGTGATAGGATTTTACGGGATAGACAATCCTCCCGGTCAGGCTTTGGAGCAGACACTGAATATGCTCCAAATAGTAGGGTACTTTATCAGCTCCATGATAAAACGGCGGGACATGATAAACCGCCTCCGTGAGATAAGCCTGTGCGATTGGCTCACTAAGCTTGGCAACAGACACGCTATGGACGAGTATATTTCGGGTATAGACGAAAACAAGAGCCTTGGAATTGTGTACTGCGACATCACCCGGCTGAAGCGTATAAACGACACAATGGGTCACAAAAAGGGAGACGAGTTGATATGCCGCGCTGCTGACAGCCTCAAAAGCGCGTTTGGGGGACACGGCTTATTCCGCATAGGCGGCGACGAGCTTCTCGCTATCTGCGTCGATATTGACGAGTATTCTTTGCATGGGCGTACAAAGCTGCTCCGTGAAAAGGCTGCCGAAAATTCGGTAAATCTGGCGATAGGCGCGGTCTGGAAGAGAAACCATGAAAATGATGTGCAAAAGCTTATGAGCGAAGCCGAGAAGCTTATGTACAGTGAGAAAAGCAAGTATTACCGCAGGGCGGGTATAGACAGAAGAAAATGATTTTAAAAAATTTTCTGACTGACGTTTCTGCCAGGAAATTGACGTTTATGCCAAAAAGTTTGACTTTATGATTTTTGCCCAGTACCAGTATAATTATTGAGAATTTTTCAAAACCGGGAGGACTTTATTATGAAAAAGAAAAGCCTTTTGAGCAGTATCCTTATGTCGTCCATAGGAATGCTGGCGGCTACGCTTATCATTGTATGTCTCATTTTTTCTGTAAACGTAAATATTCAGTATACCCACTCAATAAAATCCGACCTGTACCACACCGTAGCGACAGAGTCCGCAAAAATGGACGCTTGGTTCACCCAGCACACCACCATTGCCGAGGGCTTCGCGCAGGCAGCGGTACACGACGACCTGCACGGGGACGCCTTGCAGCAGTATATGCTTAACGTCGTCCACCCCTGCTCGTCAAGCATAATGAACGGCTATCTCGCTTGGGAGACCGATGCGGTGGGAATGGTGTGCAGCATTTATCCCGTTGCGGATAATTATGTTGCCCAGGAGCGGGGTTGGTACCAAACGGCAAAGTCTACAAAGGCGATTGTCGTCACCGACCCATACATAGACGCGATCACGGGCAAAATCGTTATAACCGTGGCAAGCCCCCTGCTGTCCGACAACGGCACGGTTCTGGGCGTTTGCGGACTTGATATTGAGGTAACGGAGCTTGTTGCCCTTTCGCAGGAGCTAAAGGCGGACACAAACGGATATGCCGTTCTTGTGGACGCGGCGGGAAATATAGTAGTCCATGCCCAGAATCCCGACTACAACCACAAGCTGGTTGGCGATGAAGAGGTCGTAACAAAGCTTGTTGACATTGCGCCCATTTACAGTCGGGTACTTGACGCGGCGGGAAGCGCCAACGTTGTTTCGGGCAAGGGCTACGACGGCAAAATGCGGTACTTTCCCGTTGTGCCAATAGGCGACACGGGCTGGAAGGTACTCTACGCCGCAGACTACAGCGAGGCCATGTCCCGTCTCAATAACATAATCATTTTGGCGGTAATAGTGTCCCTTGCGGCAATAATCGGCGGGGTACTGTTCTTCTACGGCAAATTTACAAGGAGACTGCGCCCTCTGTCCGACATTGAGCGCATTGTTACAAATATGTCCAACGGCGTTCTGGAGCACGATTACCCCGACGCGGTAAACGACGAGATAGGCAGTATTTGCAGTTCTTTAAAGGCTACAAACCTTTCTCTTAAATCCTATATAAACGAGATAGAAAGAATTCTCGCGGACATGGCGGAGGGCAATTTTGTCTACGACAGCTCTGTGCGGTTCGCAGGCGAATTTATTACAATGGAGCAGTCCATACAGGGCATATGCAGGGCAATGCACAACACCTTTGAGCAGCTCGGCGCAGTTGCGGAGCAGATATCGTGCGGTTCCCGCAGCGTATCCGCGGGGGCGGCGGAGCTTGCAAACGCAGTCGCCGACGAGACACGTCTTATCGGCGAGGTACACACAAATCTTGAGGATATAAACAAGCGGGTGTCACAGTCCTCCGAAAACGCCTTTGACGTTAAGGAGCGTGCGATAAAGGCGACGGACACCGTCAACTGCGGCAACGACAAAATGCAGGAGCTTCTTGAAATTATGAAGAGCATTTCAGGTTACGCCGAGGAAATAGTCAAGATGAATTCCACAATTGAAGATATAGCTTTCCAGACCAATATACTTGCGCTGAACGCCTCCGTTGAGGCTTCGAGAGCGGGTGCGGCAGGCAAGGGCTTTGCGGTCGTTGCTGAGGAGGTCCGCAACCTTGCGGCAAAATCCGGAGAAGCCTCCAACTCCACCGCGGAGCTTATCAGCCACACCGTAAGGACTGTCAAAAACGGCACCGCTGCCGCAAACGCCGCTGCGGAAATGCTGAACGAGGTAGTGATCGAAACAAACTCAATAAGCAAATCCGTTTCTGAGATAGCGGACGTTTCCGAGGAGCAGAAGACCATGCTTGCGGATATCGTTACAAAGCTGGGCAAGGTGGAGAACGTTATCGGTACGACCTCCGCAACGGCAGAAAATGCCGCCGCTGCAAGCGAAGAGCTGGACGGTCAGGTCGTCGTTCTAAAAAATAACCTCGAACGCTACAGATAAATTACTGATTTACGCCATTTCCTTATTAACCTTCCAATTTTTATACCGCCGCAATTGTTTTCCATGACAATTGCGGCGGAAATTTTTTATAATTATTACAAAGCAAATGTAAAGATTACAATTCGACTCGGTGTGTTTACAAAGAAGTTACAGCCATTGACTCCGAGGGAAAGCGGTACCATACTTTTAATAAGAGAATTTTTCCAAAAGGAGAGTCGGTTATGAAAATTAAACTTTTTGCTGGGTGCTGTACTTAATCTTTACGATTGTTAATACACAGGAAATATAACATCAAAAAAACTAAACTGCACATAATTCTGGTTATGCTCGAATAAAGGGGTGCAGAGGAACTGCTGCCGCCTGAACTTATGATAACGAAACCTGAGAAGTTGTCATAAGTGCTATAGCTTACTTAGGGCAAAGTCCAAATAAGTTGTGCGGCTTCGCGATAAGTTAAAGTGGGATTTTCACAGGTTCGCAAGCCATAGAAAGTGTATGTACACTTTCGCTTTATAAAGTGCTTATGCCTTTATAAATTATTAGGCTGCACCTAAAACAGCTCTTTGAATATGCGTTAAATCCTATCGTACAATACGGTAGGATTTTTAATTTGTTCACTGTAGTGAATAGTATCATATAAGGGAGTGCAGGGGGAAAGCCTGCCCCACGGACTATTTACGTAGGAAATAGTCTTAGTGAGTTAGTTAGAACTATTTCGTAGTGTTTCCGTGACAGAAAATTGCTTTCAAAGCAAATATTAACATTGTGTAAACTTATTGCTGAAGGCTTTATAAAATTTAGTATAATGAATATAATAATATTTGTAGTTCATAATATCTCTTATAGTGAATTAAATAATACAAAAGGAGGCTTGATACCAAAAAGTTAAGTTTACACCACGCAATGACAGAAAGGAGAAAAATGGTAAAAATGTACAGACAAACACCGCCTTAGAAAAACCTTATGATGGATTTACAAAGTACAAAATTGGGCATACAACTTACATAGTAAAGACAAAATTCAATTGCACAAGCGAAAGCCTTAACGACATAATCTCTCGTCTTATCAGCAAGAAAATTCGTAAAGCGGCATAATTGATATAATCGGCAAATCGGCGGATTATGTCAAAAAAGTTAAACAAAATTTATCGATTTACCACATTGAATTATTGTAAGAGATGTGGTATAATTAACACATAATCCGCTGTATTTGTCAGAAAGTGAGGATTATATGTTAAAAGACAAAATTACAGCATTATACTGCCGTCTTTTGCAGGACGACGGGCTTGAAGAGAGTAACTCGATTACGAATCAAGTGGTAATATGTAAAGGGGGCATTCTGCCGCCAAATACATATTATGATTGCGGCTCATTTGTGGTGAATAGAAAAGCAGTTATAGGAAAGGAGAAGAAAAGTCTTGTAACCGCTGAAAATTCAGTACAGAACGGAGCTGTTGCCTATAATAAAATTTAATGCCTACGCTTTTGACTATATAAGTCGAAAGCGTAGGTTTTTCATTTGTTTATATGTAAATCACACTCTGCACCGTGAGCGTTTATTATACCGACAGCCTGAAGATAGGAATAAATTATAGTCGAACCAACAAACTTCATTCCGCGATTTTTTAAATCCTTGGAAATTTTATCGGATAAAGGGGAGGTCGTCCGCAGATGATAATCTTCAATGATAACATCACCGTCTGAAAATCCCCATATATACGAATCGAAAGAGCCATATTCTTTTTGTATTTCACTGAATACAAGAGCGTTTGTAACGGCTGCACCGATTTTCAGCTTGTTTCTGATAATACCGCTGTTAGAGAGCAGCTCATCAATTTTCTTTTTGTCATAGCAGCATATTTTTTCAACATTAAAGTTATCAAGAGCGGCGCGAAAATTCTCACGCTTGTTTAAAATGCATTCCCACGACAGCCCTGCTTGAAAACATTCGAGTATAAGAAGCTCAAACAGCTTTGCGTCGGAGTGCTCGGGAACGCCCCATTCGGTATCGTGATATTTTATATACAGCGGGTTACTGCTCACATAAGAGCAGCGGGTTTTGATTTTTTTCATACAACACCTCAAATTATT
>CAMWRN010000079.1 GCA_947176675.1 uncultured Clostridia bacterium
TAATAATTACTTCTGCCATATACCATATAGTTTTAAATAATAAAATAATTCTTAAAAATAATTGTTATGCGAACATAAATTACGGAGAAAATTTGCGGAACCGCTTAACTGCTGGATATCTGCAATAATTAATTGAATATTCATACATTAAAAGGAAAAATATAGTATAATAAATAGTATATTTTTGAAAGGAGTACAATTATGGGATTTTTTGCAAATGCCGATATGTCGGTACTGATCGCTTTTGCGGCGTATCTGATCGTAATGCTCGGCATAGGGTTTTATTTTTCAAATAAAAGCAAAAAAATGAGCGACTATTTTCTTGCCGGCAGAGGTCTGAACAGCTGGGTAACTGCGATGTCCGCACAGGCTTCGGACATGAGCGGCTGGCTTCTTATGGGACTTCCAGGAGCGGCATATGCCACAGGTATGGGCAACTACTGGATCGCGATAGGTCTTGCGATAGGCACTATACTTAACTGGGCGTTTGTGGCAAAGCCTCTGCGCCGTTTTACCGAGGCTGCGGGAGACTCCATCACTATCCCTCAGTATTTCCAGAACCGATTCAAAACGGACAGTCCGATAGTGCGGCTTGTATGCGCGGTGGTAATTTTTATTTTCTTCTTGGTTTACACCACTTCTGCATTTGTTTCGGGCGGGAAACTTTTCCAGGTAGTATTCAACATAGACAGCAGCAATGAGACATATGCTAAAGCGGCTGTAATTATTTCCGCGCTTATAATCATCGCTTACACCTTTATGGGCGGATTCAGCGCGGTGGCATGGACGGACTTCATTCAGGGTCTGCTGATGTTCTTCGCGATAATCGCGCTCCCCATTGCGCTTATAAGCAACACCGAGAATTTCAGCGCAGAAATGATTACAAGCACCCAGAAGATCGTTGCCGAGGGTGCGGATGCAAGCGGCTTTGCTTCAATGTTCCAAGGCAGGAGCGCCAACAGCATTATCAGCGACCTTGCGTGGGCGCTGGGATATTTCGGAATGCCCCATATCCTTGTGCGCTTTATGGCTATCAAGGACGCTAAAAGCGTTAAGAAATCCGCGATAATCGCTATTATATGGGTTGTTATCTCGCTGGGAGCGGCGGTGCTGATCGGTATTCTCGGACGTGTTTATCTGGATTCTCAGGGTGTTATCTTATCCCCTGCGGATCAGGAGCTTATTTTTATACGCACAGTAAAAATGCTTTTCCCGGGGCTTATTGCCGGAATATTTCTTTCGGCTGTATTGGCTTCTATCATGAGCACCGCAGACAGTCAGCTTTTGGTAACGGCTTCGGCAGTTGTTAATGACTTCTTCAAGGTAGTGGTCAAAAAGGAAGCTTCCGACAAGGTGCTTATGTGGATAAGCCGCGGTTCGGTAATGGTAATTTCGGTTATCGCCTGCATTCTTGCTCTAGACCCCAAGGACTCGATAATGGGTATAGTTTCCAACGCGTGGGCAGGCTTCGGAGCGGCTTTCGGACCTGCGATAATTCTTTCACTGTACTGGAAACGCCTTACTATCAAGGGCACGGTTGCGGGTATCATCGCGGGAGCGGGAACAGTCCTGCTGTGGGACAATATTCTCAAGCTGGGCGGAATCATGTATTCCATTGTTCCCGGATTTGTGCTTTCCATAATCGTTACAGTGATCGTTTCGCTGATCGACAAAGAGCCATCCGACGAGGTCAAGGAGATATTTGAAAAGGCAAAGACAATAGCATAAGTAAAATCCCGTCTGTTACTAAAAACGGACGGGATATTTGTTACCTAACCAAAGGAGAATTTTCAATGAAAAAAATAATGGTCTGCCTGTGCGCAGCATGCGGAGTGGGAAAATCCACGCTTCTTGACTATATGCGGAACAACGCACTGTCCGACAAATTCTGCTTCGTGGACACCGATGAGACGGGTCTTAACTGGTGGGATTACGCTAACACAGAAAATCCCGACCGCTACACCGAGGATTCCATAAAACGCGCATCGGAATTTTCGGGAGACAAGAATCTGTTTTTCGGGAGCTGCATGAATCCCCAAACACTTTTTGAGAAAATAAGTCTGCCAGACGAGATAGGGGCGGTTTTTACGATAGCGTTTACCTCTTCCCCAGAGGAAATTACCAAACGTCTGAAGGCGCGCGCCCCCGAAAGAATGTGCGGCAGCGACGGGTTCATAGCGGAGCAGATCGCCTATAACGCATGGTTCCTGCGGAACGCAAACAAATTTCAGTTTCACATTGACAACCGTGACAAATCCGTAAGCGAGACTGCGGAGGAGATAAAAGCTTTTCTGGACTTTGTCTCGGCTTAGATAACCAAAGACTGATAATTTTACAAATGGAACTAAAATCATTTGCCGCTTCCGTTATTTTTATCGTTCTGCGGTTGACATAACGCTTGTTTTTATTGTATAATTAATACAGTATTGTTAATTTATGCTTGAAGAAGGACAGATTGTCCCGAACAGCATTGAAAGGAGCAGCGCAATGGATTATATAAATGACGGCAGGGTATCCTTTGAGAGTGAAGCGCTTCTGAAAGCGCTGGATAACACCGCCATTCATTATTTCAGTTACGATGTACAGAAAGGTATCGTAAGAATACCTCAGAGGACCTGCGAAAAATTCAAATGCGACCCTCTGTACAAAAATATGCCTTACTCCTTTGCGGAACACTTTGTTTTTGAAAAGGACGTTCCCGCATTCAATAAGCTGTACGCTGATATATGCGGAGGCGCAGAATCTGCCGATGCTTTGTTCAGAAACAAAAACGAGAAAAATTGGTGTCATGTTACTATCACAACGTCGGAACGGGACGAAAACGGCGTTCCTTTGCAGGCGGTAGGTATCATAGAGGATCTTTCTTCGCTTAAGCAGACGGAGCTGCGGTATTCCAAATGGATCGAAGCACTGGGCGAGATGTACCTTACACGCTGTTATATAGATATGGCGGAAAGAACCTACACCATGATCGAAAGCCGTCCCGATCACACAGGACGTATTCCCGAACAGGGAAACATTTCGGAAATGATAAAGCATTATGCGGACGAACGGGTCTTTGAGGACGACCGCCGCGAATATCTGAACAGATTCGGCGCGGAGTATATCCGGTCCGCGCTTAATGAGAAAAACCGCAGTATCAGTCTTGAATACCGTCAGCGGAACAATTCGGGTACACTGAACTGGGTGCGCGGAACTGTAATACTTGTGGATACGTTTCCCGACGGTACGATATATCATGTTCTGTACACGGTGCAGCTTATTGACAAAGAGATTCAGGAAAAGGCTCTGCTTGAATCCTCACTCAATCTTATGAGGGACACCTACTATCGTATCGGCTGTATAGATCTGAATAAAAATTCCATGCGGACCATTACAATTTCTGCCGCCGAGCGTAATGATGTTCAGTTTTTCAAAGATGATTTTGAGTCGCAGATACGCTGCTTTGCGGAAGACTATGTTTTGCAGGAATACAGGGAAAAATTTCTGAACATAATGCTGCCCGCTAGAATGAAGACCATATTTGATATGGGCTCGGACTACATAGACATTACTTACCGCAGGCTTGAGGACGGTAAGCCCAAATGGGTGCGTACGGAGCTTATTCCGCTTCAAGGATATTCGCCGCAGAACAGACTCATCATGTGGTATGTCAAGAATATTTCCCACGAAAAAGCCGCCGAAGAAAAGCTTTCACAAACGCTCATGCAGGTCAATACGGATATAAACCTGCGGCTGGAAACTATTCTCGGAGGTATATCGGGAGGATTCAAGATCAGCTTAGACGACGAAAAATATACATATTCTTATGTAAGCGAATCCGCTGCGGCTCTGTTCGGATACTCAATATATGAGTTTTTAGCCGCGGCAAACAACAATGCTGTTGACAACATTTATGCTCCCGACCGCGCCGAGGCTATGGAAACTGCCTCAAGTCAGCTTCGGCAGGACGGAGTTTATTCCGTGAAGTACCGCGTAATGTGCAAAGACGGAAGCTTTAAATGGATCGCGGACAGCGGCAAAAGGGTCACTGACGAAAACGGTCAAAAGCTGATATACAGCTTTTATAACGATGTTACCGAGCTTGAGGAGAGCAACACCGAGCTGCGGGACGCTCTTACTATGCTGGATCAAATGGTGCGGGCTCTGAAATGCGGAATATTCGCATACCGTCTGCCGAGACGTGAAATACTTCTTCTTAACAACGAAGCAAAGCTTTTGTTCGGCTGGAACGGCGAAGGTACCGACATAAATATAAACAAGATCATGCGGGAGCATATTCTTCCCGAAGATGTAGCCGTGATGTCAAATGCAGTCAAAAGCATACAGAAGCCGGGCGACGAAGCGTCCTACGAATTCCGCATAAAGCATGACGACGGAAGAATGTGCAGGGTTCAGGTCAATTCACGTATGCTGGAATTTGACGACGGAAGCAGGTTTATTTTAAGTGCAATGCTGGACATTACCGAGACTTCCGAGCTGACAGAAATAATCACGGAGGAACGCAGTCAGTACCGTGACGCGCTGCTCACCAACTGCGAATACGCTTACTCCTTCGACCTTACCATTGGCATGATTACAGATGAATATGTTACAAAACACGGCGTGAATCCGTTCCGCAAGTATAATTTAAAGCTGCCCATGCCGTTTGATGATTTCATACGCCGGTGGCTTGATGGTGCAAAGCCGAAATTCCTTGATCCCGAAATGGTCAATGAACTGAACCGTGAATCATTGCTGAAAAAATTTGCGGACGGAGAAAGAAGCACCGAGACTGAGTATTACAGCAGCGCGTCCGATTCCTATACCCGCGTTACCGCGCTGATGTCGCTCAGCGAGCGGAACGGTCATGTTATAGCTGTTATTTTCGCTACGGATACAACAATAAGCCGCAAGTCGGAAGCAAATGCAAAGCAGGCTCTGTTGGACGCCTACGAAGCGGCAAGGCGGGCAAGCTCGGCGAAGTCGGACTTCCTGTCTCGAATGAGCCACGATATACGCACTCCCATAAACGCCATTATCGGCATGACCGCCATTGCGGGAACTCATCTGGACGACAGGGAAAGGGTTACGGACTGTCTCGGAAAGATCACCGTTTCTTCGGGACATCTGCTGTCGCTTATCAACGAGGTTCTGGATATGTCGAAGATCGAGTCGGGTAAGGTTGATCTCAACGAAGAGGAATTCAATCTTTCCGACCTTGTGGACGCGCTTATTTCAATGGTGCGCCCGCAGATAAAAGCAAAGGATCAGAATCTGAAGGTAAGCATACGGGACGTTGTTCACGAAAAGGTCATCGGCGACAAGCTTCGTATACAGCAGTCTTTCCTGAACCTTGCAAGCAACGCGGTCAAATATACTCCCGCAGGCGGAAATATCAGTATTTATATTTCAGAAAAAACACGCAAAAACGACAGGGTTGGAAGATTTGAATTTATTTTCGAGGACGACGGTATAGGTATGTCTCCCGAATTTGTGAAGCGCATTTTCGAGCCGTTTTCGAGAGCCACCGACAGCCGCGTGAGCAAGATCGGCGGAACGGGTCTGGGACTCGCTATAACCGACAACCTGGTGAGAATGATGAACGGCGATATAAAGGTGGAGAGCGAGCTTGGAAAGGGCTCAAAGTTTACGGTGAATATTTCGCTGAAGCTTCAGGAAACTGAAGATATCTCTTATGACGCATTCGCCGATCTGCCGGTGCTTGTTGCGGACGACGAGGAATCAACCTGCGAAAACGCCTGTCGCATACTGAATGAAATGGGCATGAAAGGCGAATGGGTGACAGACGGAAAATCCGCAGTGGGAAAAGTGATACTGCGGCATAACAACAACGAGGACTATTTCGCGGTTATTCTTGACTGGAAAATGCCTGAAATGGACGGCATTCAGGTTACGCGAGAGATACGCAGACAGATAGGTCCGGACGTGCCTATTATAATTATTTCCGCCTACGACTGGTCGGATATCGAGCTTGAAGCAAGAGCAGCAGGCGCAGACGCATTCATCAGCAAGCCGCTGTTCAAATCAAGACTTGCCCGGGTTTTCCATGAAATGATTTCGGGTGATGACAAGTCGAGTTCCGACAACGATATTGATAATCTTAAAAATGCGGACTTTTCGGGCAAGCGTGTTCTTCTTGCGGAGGACAACGAGCTTAACACCGAAATAGCCGTGGAGCTGCTTGAAATGACGGGACTTAACGTTGAGTGCGCCGAAAACGGTCAGATAGCAGTGGATAAATTCGCCGCCTCCGAGCAGGGCTACTACAACCTTATTTTCATGGACATTCAGATGCCTATCATGAACGGAAACGAAGCTGCGCGGGCGATACGTTCGCTCCACCGCCGCGACGCAAAGGGAATACCAATTGTTGCGATGACGGCAAATGCGTTCAACGATGATATTCAGGCTTCCATGAATGCGGGAATGAACGAGCATATCTCCAAGCCGCTGGATCTGAAGGTGTTGACAAAGACTTTGACCAAGTGGCTTAACGGACAATGATAAGCAAAGAAAAACGCACTCTCCTTAGACAGGAGGGTGCGTTTTTAATTATTGAGTTATTATACTATTATATAATTATATAACGGCAATTTCGTAAAGTTCTTTAAGTTCTTTTTCCTTATCTGAAGCAATGTAGTCGTAGAAAGCTTTCAGACAACTTCCGCGGGTGAGGGTCTTGTTGTAGCCGAACTCTTCGCCGTCTGCGATAAGCTTTTTCGCCTTTGCGATGGCGATGTATCCGCAGTAAGGATTATCCTGCGAAACGTTCCTGTAGGGCGGAGCGTAAATGCCCTCGATGCCCGCCGCGGCATAGCAGTCGTTGGCGTATTTATACACATAAATTTTAGCCAGCTCTCCGCGGGTAAGCTTTTTCTTCAGCATGGGATTATCGAAGTATTCGTACCGGTCGGTTTTTTCGTTATACTTTCTTTCGTCGGGATAAAGACCCCAGATAGTTGTTCCGTGAGCCTGCTTGCAAAGTTCTGCAAATTCCCCTATGGTTATTGCTCCGTCGGGGTCAAGCTTTTCACTGTCGGTAATGCGGATACCGTATTCAAATAAAGTGGTTATCTCCTTTTCGTACTTGTGACCCTTTATGTCGGTGTAGAGCTTTGCTTCCTTCTGCGGTTCGGGTTCCTTTTCGGCAGCATAGTAGGCTTCGCCGTTATATGTGATACGCTCGCCCGTTATCGCGTTTATACGGTAGTCGGATTCAAATTCATAGGTCAGATACACATGGGAAGCAAGCTGAAGATCGCTGAATCCCGTATAGTAAAGGTCGGGCTTCATGTTCTTGAAAAGCTTTTCGTAGGCTTCCTCTTCGGAGACAAGATCAGCTTCGGGGAATTCTATTTCGTGGTATTTGTAATTAAATCCCAGAACCTCGCCTCTTGAGTCCACCGAGACATTCATATAATCGAAAGCGGTCGGCAGATCGTTTACGTAACGTGTATAGCCGAATGTGGCTGTGGTCGTATCCTTTGTCGGCTTGACATTGTTATTGTAACGGTATTCTCCCGCCTTATTACCTATAAAATGCTTAGCGGCTTTTTCTGCAATTGCAAGGGCCGTGTTTTCATTAAGTACGGTCGTGTTTTTGTTTTTGCTTTTTTCGCCGTAGTAATATGATTTGCCGAAACTTATTATCTTTCCTGTGTACGCGTCAAGAGTAACATTGAGATAAATGCTGTCTTTGGTCTCATCGGCGGAGGTGAATTCAAACTTCAGGTAACGGGACGGGCGGCTTATGCCTTGGTTGTCCGTATAGTAAGAAATATCGTTGCTTTCCAGCACAAGCTCCTTATTGAAAACAATGTACTCGTCCGCCTTGATTATTTTGAGGAGCTCCTCGTAGCTGAGGTATTCGTCCTCTTTTTCGAGAGCTGCTTTTTCCGCGTCGCTCAGGTCATCGTCCAACGCTTCGTCTTCATACTCTTCGGACGGAGCGCCCGCGTCTGCACTTATTCCATCTCCCCAAGTATAAGCATCGGTGTAGGAGAATTTTTTCTTGTCGTCGTAAAGAGAGGTGTACTTGCCCGTTAAAGCGTCTATCTCGTTTTCACCGCTTACGGTAGGCTTGTAAACGGCAAGCACATATGGGGTATAGGTGGTCTCTTTTGTCTCCGCGTTGTATTCGTATTTGGTAAACAGGTCGTAGTAGGCTTTCAGCGGCTTGCGGGAAGCGTATATGTCCGACACCTCTTTTACGGAAAGCTTTTTGGAAGCGTCGGGAAACTTAGCGTCGCTCCACCATGTCAGTGAATAGTCAAGAAGCTCACCCGTGTCGCGGTCTATGGAAATGCTGCCGCCGTTGTCGTAAAAATCAACGCCGTTCTCCTTTCGGCTGATACGGTAGTATACCGTCTTGTCGAAAAGATCCAACTCGTCGGAAGTACGCTCTATAACGGGCTTTCCTTTCAAATCGGGGTTAAGCTGATAAAGATACTTTTTCGCCAGTTTCTCCTGTTCCTCCGATGAAAGCTTTGCAAGGCTTGGCTTGTCGCTGCCTCTGCGGTTCCGGAAAGAATGGCTGTAGCTGCCGATAAAGCCGTTATAGTATTCTACCTCAATAGATTCGACTGCGCGGTAAAAGCTGTCGCTGTCATCATCTTCGTCCATACGGTACCATATGAATCGGTAATAGGTGGTATCGTACCGAGTTTCGGTGTCGTACTCAAATTTGTCAAGGCTCTGCGGTACGGTCACTCTTTTTTTGACCTCCAGTATTGCGTTTCGCATAGCGGCAGTCTCGGCGTTTTCCTCCGTTTTGACGGACGTGCCGTTCTCCTGCGCTATAGCGGGAACACACGGTACTGCTGAAGCGGCGATCATAACGCCTAAGGCTGCTGAAATAAGTCTGCGGAATTTCATAAAATTTCCTCCCCAGTAATTTTTGTGGACCTCTGACTATAATACAATCCGGGAC
>CAMWRN010000080.1 GCA_947176675.1 uncultured Clostridia bacterium
AGATAGAGATATGTGTTTCCGATGAACATAAATTCGGCACAGACGCATTTTTGCTTGCGGACTTTTCCGCTCTCAGACACAAGGACAGGGTCTGTGATTTGGGGACAGGCTGCGGGATAATACCTCTGCTTATGCAGATAAGCTTCGCTCCGAAAATAATTTACGGTGTTGACATACAGAGTCAGGCTATCGAGCAGTTGAATATTTCCGTAGAAAGGAACAAGCTGGAAAATATCGTACCGATATGTGCTGACTTAAAGGAACTGTGGCAGGACGCACCGTTGGGCGGTCTAGACGTTGTTACCTGCAATCCCCCCTACAAGGCGGCAAACGCGGGAATAGAAAGCTGTACTGATGCTCAGCGTATCGCGCGGCATGAGATACTCTGTGACATTTACGACGTGTGCAAAGCGGCGGAAAGACTGCTTAAATTCGGAGGTAAGCTATGTCTTTGCAACCGTCCGGAACGGCTTGCGGACGTTATTTCCGCTATGAGAAAAAACAATATCGAACCCAAAAATCTGCGGTTTATCTGTAAAGACCCGCAGTCCGCGCCTTGGCTTTTCCTTATCGATGGAAGAAAGGGCGGCAAGCCGTTTCTAAAAGTCCTGCCGCAGCTCTATATAAACGGTGCGGAGGGATTTTCCGAAGAAATGCTGAACATTTACGGCGGCGGGAAAACAAACAATTACCTGAAAGAAAAGGATTGATTTTATGTCTGAAAATTTCGGACAGCTTTTTGTTGTGGGAACCCCTATCGGAAATCTGGGAGATATTACCTACCGTGCGGTGGAAACGCTGAAAAGCGTGGATTTTATCTGTGCGGAGGATACTCGTGTCACCGTAAAGCTTTTGAACCATTATGAGATAAAAAAGCCGCTGGTCAGCTATCATGAGCATTCGGCAAGGCAGGTGTCTGAAAGTATTGTCAGCCGCATTTTGGCGGGAGAGAACTGTGCGGTGGTTTCCGATGCGGGAATGCCATGCATTTCTGACCCCGGCGAAGATCTGGTAAGACGGTGCATTGAAAGCGGTATAGTCGTGACAGTTGTTCCCGGACCTACGGCCATGGCTTCTGCTGTTGCGGTCAGCGGACTTTCGACCTCGCGCTTCAGCTTTGAGGGATTTCTCTCGGTTACGAAAAAACAGCGGTTCTCACATCTTCAGTCTGTAGCGAACGATACGCGCACACTGATATTCTACGAAGCTCCCCACAAGCTTGTAAGCACTCTTGAGGATATGCTTGAATATTTCGGGGACAGGAAAATCTCGCTCTGCCGCGAGCTTACCAAGGTTTACGAGGAAGTCATACGCACAACGATATCGGGAGCGATAGAGTACTACAGCGAGAAAAATCCTAAGGGGGAGTACGTTCTTGTTGTGGAGGGCTGCTCCGAGGAAAAAGCCTTTGAGGGACTCACCTTGGAGGACGCTGTTAACGAAGCGAGGCGGCTTATTGACAGCGGAATGCGAGCTGTGGACGCCTGCAAGGAAGCAGCTAAGGTCACCGGCTATAAAAAAAGTGAAATATACTCAAAAATCCAAGGGTAAGGGAGAACGGTGAAGATGACGGTACGCATAGGAACGAAAGCAGACAAAACTAAAATTATCGGCATACGTCCGCAGGCAGAAGGATATTTTTCCGATGGGGGATATTTTGTCGCTGCCGAGGAGAACGGTACGGTCGCAGGCTTTGCGGCGGTGTTTTCAAGGGACATTCCAGCTCCAGTGCAGGGAAGAGAGGCTTTTATAAATCTGATAGAGGTCTTTGAAGAACACCAAGGAAAAGGCACGGCGACGCTGCTGGTGCAGGAAATATTGAAAATGGAAAAAGCCAAAGGCACATATCAGGTCAGAGCCTACTGCGATATAAAAAATTCCGCGTCACATGCTTTGTGGATTAAAAACAAATTTGGGATATCTCCCGTGAAAATGTCCGACGGAACGATTTTGGGGTCGTTTGTAACGTATGTTTTGTAAATTTATTTGTGAATTTTTTCCGTTTTCTCTTTACATATGGCTGAAATTGGTGTAAAATAAATTAGATACTATATTGTCAGATGAAAGGGCGGTCGACGATTATGTCGGAAAATCTTGAACAACAGCAGCCAAAGTACAAACGAGTCCTCCTTAAACTCAGCGGAGAGGCTCTTGCGGGTGAAAAGAAGATTGGATTGGATTATTCCATTATTACCAAAATTTGTGAAAGCATTAAAAAGTGTACCGATATAGGCGTTGAGATCGGTATCGTTGTGGGCGGAGGAAACTTCTGGCGTGGACGTTCCAGCGGCGCAATGGACAGAACTCGCGCAGACCACATAGGTATGCTTGCTACAACGATGAACGCGCTTGCGGTTGCGGATGTGCTTGAATCTCTAGGCGTGGATGTAAGAGTTCAGACCGCCATTGCAATGCATCAGGTCGCGGAACCGTACATCAGGAACAAAGCCGTAAGGCATATGGAAAAGGGCAGAGTGGTTATTTTCGGCTGCGGTACGGGAAATCCGTTCTTCTCAACTGATACGGCTTCAACACTGAGAGCCGCCGAAATTGAAGCGGATATTGTCCTGAAAGCCACTATGGTTGACGGAGTTTACGATAAAGACCCCAACAAGTACGACGACGCAGTAAAATTTGATGAACTCAGCTTCAACGACATTCTGGTAAAAAATCTTGCGGTCATGGACAGTACGGCCGCTTCCATGTGTAAGGACAACAATATCCCTATTTTGGTGTTTAATCTTAAACGTCCTGACAATATTTACGACGCGTGCGTGGGCAAGAGCGTAGGAACGCTTGTTATTGACCGTTAACAAGATAAATCTAAAATATAGCGGGCGCTGTCTGCGGCAGGGACTGATTCCGCGAAAAATCTTACTGTCGGGAAGAGGAGAATTTTTATGAACGAACAAATCAAAAACGCGGAAAGCAAAATGGAAAAATGCATTAAAAGTCTTGAACACGAGTTTTCTACCATAAGAGCAGGACGGGCTAATCCCGCTGTTCTGGACAAGGTGCTGGTGGACTATTACGGAACTCCCACTCCCGTTCAGCAGATGGCTGCTATCTCTGTTGTTGAGGCGAGAAATCTTCTTATTCAGCCTTGGGACGCTTCCCAACTTAAGGCTATTGAAAAGGCTATTATAAATTCGGATATAGGAATTACTCCAACAAACGACGGTAAAGCACTCAGACTGGCGTTCCCTCAGCCTACCGAGGATCGCCGCAAGGAGCTTGTAAAGCAGATCAAGAAGTTCGGCGAGGAAGCTAAGGTCACTCTCAGAAACGTAAGACGTGATACTCTTGAAAAATTCAAGACAATGAAAAAGAACAGCGAGATCACCGAGGATGATATGAAGGGTCTTGAAAAGGATATCCAGAAGCTTACCGACAAGTTCTGCGACACCGTTGATTCAACCGTTGCGGATAAGGAAAAAGAGATCATGTCTATCTGACATCTTACAGGAGAACGGATTGATTACAGTTAATAAAGAGAATCTGCCCGTCCATATAGGCTTTATTATGGATGGAAACGGCAGATGGGCGCAGAAACGCGGTCTGCCGAGAAAGTTCGGACACCGCGAGGGTGCGGCGGCATTCAGAAAGATAGCGCGTTATTGCAAGAAAATAGGCATCAGGTATATTACATTTTACGCGTTTTCCACCGAAAACTGGAGCAGACCTAAGGACGAGATAGACGAGCTTATGAAGCTTTTCGGTGAGTACATTGATGAAGTAAGCGACTATGCCGAAGAAAACACACGGCTGATCTTTTTAGGCGACAAATCTGCTTTTGGGAAGGAAATGGCGGATAAAATGTCAGAACTGGAAAGGAATTCCCGCGATTTCAGCGATATGACTCTTATGCTTGCTATGAACTACGGCGGGCGGAACGATATTGTTCATGCGGCAAGGCAGATCGCTGCTATGGTCGAAAACAAGGAGATCAGACATACTGACGTGGATGAGTCGCTTATTTCGGGACTTCTCTACACCGGCGGTATCCCTGACGCTGACCTTATTATACGTCCGAGCGGAGAAAAAAGGCTGTCAAACTTTTTGATCTGGCAGTCTGCCTATGCGGAATTATACTTTACTGATGTGTTATGGCCTGACTTTACTCCTAAAGAGCTTGACAAGGCTCTTGAGGATTTTGCATCAAGAAAGAGACGTTTTGGCGGAGTGTGACTGAGAGCGGTTTTAACATACAAAAGCAAATTTTACGGAAAAGGATGATAGGAATAATGGTTACCCGAATTATTACAGCGGTGGTCGGAATAGCGATAGCGATAGGCGTGCTGTTTTTGTCGGCGACCCCTGTTTTTAACCTTACCGTTTCTGCGATAGCCGTTATTATGCTGTATGAGCTTTTATCCGCCTGCAAATGTATTCAGCACAAGTTCCATAGCATCGTATGCGTTGTTTTTGCGGCTGTCATGCCTTTTCTTGTGGAATTTGAGGGAATGGAGATAAAGTACATCGTATCTACGTCCTGTATTTTTTTGGTATTTATCGGATATATCGCGGAGCACAAAACCATCTCCTTTGAAAAGATATGCTGTATGCTTGCGGTAACGCTTCTTACTACGCTGTCAATGTGCTGCCTTGTTTCCCTTAAAAATCTTGACGGGACTCATGGTGTATGTTATGTTATCTTATGTCTTGCGGGAGCATGGCTGGGGGATTCGGGCGCCTATTTTGTGGGAACGTTTTTCGGTAAGCACAAGCTTTGCCCCGAAATTTCCCCTAAAAAAACTGTTGAGGGTGCTATCGGCGGAGTTCTGACGGTCGGTTTGGTTTTTGCCGTCTACGCATTTTTCTATCGTATGGTCATGGGGTATCATGGTGTATCCTTTGAGGTAAACTATTTATATCTTGTACTTATGGGGATCATATGCGGTATACTCGGAATTGTGGGAGACCTTTCTGCTTCGCTTATAAAGCGGCAGTTCGGCATAAAGGATTTCGGAAACATAATGCCGGGTCACGGAGGGTTCATGGACAGGTTCGACAGCGTGCTTTTCGTCGCGCCGTTTATGATGTTCATGCTGAGCCACATTACTTTATTCAGATAAAAATTCGGACGGATCGGGCGTACAAAAAAATTTGTACGCCTGATGTGTGTTTTTGAAAGGAATTTTTTGCGGTGAAAACTATTACATTGATCGGTTCTACGGGGTCTATCGGAAAGCAGACATTAGACGTTTGCCGTAAGCATAATATTACTGTAAAGGCTTTGGCGGCATACAGCAACACGACTTTGCTGGAAAGTCAGGCGAGAGAGTTTTTTCCCGAAAAAGTCTGTATTTACAGCGATGACTGTTATATTGAAATGCGGGAACGGCTTGCCGATACGGGGATAAAGGTTCTGTGCGGAATGGAGGGTCTGTGCGATATCGCGTCGGACAAGAGCGCCGATCTGTTTGTAAATTCCGTGGTCGGAATGGTGGGGCTGCTGCCAACGCTTACTGCAATTGAAAACGGCATAGACATTGCTCTTGCCAATAAGGAAACCCTTGTGGCGGGCGGACATATCGTTATGTCCGAGGCGAAAAAAAAGGGCGTGAAGATTTACCCGATAGACAGCGAGCATTCGGCTATTTTTCAGTGTTTGCAGGGCAATGATCCCAAGCAGGTGAATAGGATAATCCTTACGGCTTCGGGAGGACCTTTTTTCGGCATGAGAAAATCCGAGCTTACGGACGTTACTGTTGAGCAGGCGCTGAATCACCCTAACTGGTCTATGGGCAACAAAATTACCGTTGATTCCGCAACGCTTATGAACAAAGGTCTGGAATTTATTGAAGCGAAATGGCTTTTCGGAGTAAGTCCGCGAAATATTGAGATTGTGGTGAACCGTGAAAGCGTTGTTCACTCGGCGGTGGAGTTCAAGGATTTCTCAGTCATTGCTCAAATGGGTGTTCCCGACATGAAGATACCTATCCAGTACGCTCTTTTGTATCCTCAGCGGGAGGAATGCGATGTAAAGCCATTATCATTTACAGACTATGGAACGCTTACTTTTTTCAAACCCGACTTCGAGACTTTTGATTGTCTGAGTGGCTGTATCGAGGCTATAAACCGCGGAGGTGCGTATCCTTGCATTGTGAACGCTGTAAATGAGGAAGCTGTGACGCTGTTCCTGAACAGAGAGATACCGTTTCTGAAGATAGGCGAACTGTTAAGGAAATCACTTGACAGCCTGCCGGAGATGCCGTCTGAGACCTATGAGGACATCAAAAGAGCCGAGATGGCCGCAAGAAATTTTGTCTTTAACGAATTAAATTTTTAAGCGAGGTTTTATGAATACTTTTTTATCAATATTGATTGCTGCTGTGTTTTTTTGTCTGATAATAATTATCCACGAGCTTGGACACTTTACAGTCGCAAAGCTTTGCGGTATAAGAGTAGACGAATTTGCAATAGGAATGGGTCCTGCAATATTTAAAAAACAGAAAGGCGAAACGCTTTACACTGTAAGACTGCTGCCGATAGGCGGTTTTTGTGCTATGGGAGAAGACGAGGAAAGGGAAACTCCCGATTCATTTCGTCAGAAGCCTGTATGGGCGAGAATGGCTACGATCGTGGCCGGTGCGGTAATGAACCTTATTCTGGGATTTATCCTGTCAGCTGTTTTGCTTTTGGTTGACGGCGGGGCTGTGTCAACTAAAATCGTATGGTTTTCGGACGACGCGGTGAGTCCGCAGTACGGCTTGCAGCTTGAAGATACAATTGTAAAGATAAACGGTGTACGTGTTTTTTCCGTCAAGGATATAACCTATCAGCTTGGTAACGACGAGGACGGAGTCGTGGATTTTGGGGTTAAGCGCGGAGGCGAGACGGTTGCAGTAAACGGAGTCAAGTTTGCTGTGGAGACCGACAAAGAGACGGGAAAAAATACTTTGCTGTACGACTTCAAGGTGCTGAAAGAGAATGTTACGCCTGCAAACATTTTTCCGTATGCGTTCAAAAATGCTGTTTACTATGGCAGGATTGTGCTTATGTCCTTAAGAGACATAATTGCGGGAAAGTATGGACTGAACGACTTACAGGGTCCTGTTGGCATTGTTACGGTTATCAGCGATGTGTCCGAACAAAGCGGCTTTGATTTCAGCTTTATTCTGGATATTGCAACTCTGGTAACGATTAATATCGGTATTTTTAACCTGCTTCCGCTTCCCGCATTGGACGGAGGACGGTTCATTTTCCTGCTTGTTGAAGCGATACGGCGCAAGTCCCTTAAAGCGGAGACTGAAGGTATGATACATTTTGTTGGATTTGCGGCGTTAATGCTGCTTATGGTTTTTGTAACTTTCAACGATGTGAAAAATATTTTTGTAAAATAATCGAGGGAGAAAAATGAGCAGCTTTACAAAAAAATACACCGACGAGGAAATGAACGCCGCATTAGGTGAGATTCTTATCGGAGGCGAACAGTTGGAGACGGCGATGTACTGTCTTTTCAAGGAAACAGGATTTTTTGCACACAGCAGTTCTGTTATTACGGGTTATGTGGGCGTAACCGATATGGGACGGTTTGTCTTTTGCAAATACGGACTTATAGTCGATGAGTCCGCCGCCTATAATATGGAAAATATTGTTCAGATAAAAATCAAGCCCATGATTTTTGGACAGAAAATCATTACCTTGGTTTTTGACGACGGCAAAAAGCATACGGTGAAATTCCAGTTTGCACCAAAAGTAGCGGGTTCTAAACTTCCCAATCAGGAGCGGAATGCCGAGAAAATGCTTGAAATACTTGAAGCTAAGCAAAGTAAGCTGTAACCGTTTTTGTGCTTAGGAAAAAAGCTTTCGGAGGACTGATTTGTGAGAAAGGTTATTTTGTATATTGCAATGAGCTTGGACGGTTATATAGCAGATGTGAACGGTAAGGTTGATTGGCTTGACGGTTATGATAGCGGAGACAGCTATTCTGATTTTGTAAAGGAAATTGACACGGTAGTTATGGGCAATAAAACCTATAGGCAGGTAGTAACTGAGCTTTCGCCGGACGAATGGGTCTATAAGGATTTTACAAGCTACGTAATTACAAATAATACTGATCATAAAGATGGAAATGTTATTTTTTATAACGGTTCGCCTTGTGATCTTATAAAAGGTATAATAGAGCGAAATGGCAGGAATATTTGGGTTTGTGGAGGAGCAGATATTGTCAGACAGCTTATGTCTGACGGTCTTATTGACAGATTTCATATTTTTGTTATTCCTGTGATATTGGGCGGAGGAGTGCGATTATTCGCAAATTCTGATGAGAAAGTAGAGCTTAGATTACTGAAAGAAAAAGTTTGCAACGATATTATTGAAGTTATATATGAAAAAAGATAGGAATACTATGGCAAAATGATAATGATTTTGGAAAAGGTCGGCATTGACGATTTGGATTCATTGGTTAGACTGAGAATGGATTATCTGCATGAAGATCATGGCACGATATCGCCATTTAAAAAACCAATCTAATATGAAAGGCGGTATAATATGCGTTCCGTTCGCACTGTAAAGGTCGGAAACCGTACACTTGACGGCAAAAAAATTTACATACAATCAATGCTTAATATTCCCGCTTCGGACATTGAGGGAAGCGTCTGTCAGGCGGCAGAGCTTGAAAAAGCAGGCTGTGAAATAATCCGCGCGGCAATTCCCGACATGGCGGCGGTAAAGCTTATTCCCGCTATAAAAAATGTGGTGAAGATACCTCTTGTTGCTGACATACATTTCGACTATAAACTTGCTTTGGAAAGCGTTGCCGCTGGTATTGACAAAATACGCATAAATCCCGGAAATATCGGTGACTTTGATAAGGTAAAGGCGGTGGCAAAGGCTTGTGCGGACAATAATATCCCCATAAGGATAGGCGTAAATACCGGCTCGCTGGAAAAGTATATTCTTGCAAAGTAA